>JAGPIQ010000058.1 GCA_018054895.1 Lutibacter sp.
ACTAAAAGAATTTTATGATGATCGGATTTTTAAACTAAAAAAGAGAACTCGGAATTCACATAAATTTGAATTATAAAACAAAAAGGTCGTTTAAAATCAATTTAAACGACCTTTTTGATATAAAAATGTATTTTTTAATCTTCTTTCACACGCTAATAAAGTGTTCTTTAAAAGCATTGCAATGGTCATAGGTCCAACACCTCCAGGAACTGGAGTAATAAAATCTGATTTAGGACTCACACTTTCAAAATGAACATCACCAGCCAATCTGAATCCAGATTTTTTAGAAGCATCTTCAACTCGTGTAATTCCAACATCAATAATTGTAACACCTTGTTTCACCATATCACCAGTCAAAAATTCTGGAATACCTAATGCTGCAACAATAATATCGGCTTGTAAGGTTAACTCTTTTAAATTTTTAGTACGACTATGCGCAACAGTTACAGTGGCGTCTCCTGCAGGTCTTTTTTGACTCATTAATATACTCATTGGTCTACCAACAATATGACTTCTACCAATAACAACTACGTGTTTTCCTGAAGTTGGAACGTTGTAACGTTCTAACAATTCTAAAATACCAAATGGAGTAGCAGGTAAAAATGTAGGTAAATCCAATGCCATTTTTCCAACGTTTGTTGGGTGAAAACCATCAACATCTTTATCAGGGTCAATAGCCATTAATACTTTTTGCTCATCAATATGTTTAGGTAATGGTAATTGAACAATAAAACCGTCAATATCACTATTTGTATTTAATTTTTCAATTTCTTGAAGTAATTTTTCTTCTGAAGTATCTGCAGAAAGCTCAATTAATGTTGAATTAAAACCAACAAGCATACAAGCTTTTACTTTAGCACCAACATACGTCATACTTGCACCATCCGTACCCACTAAAATAGCCGCTAAATGTGGTGTTTTATGACCTTTTTGTTTTAATATTGTTACTTTTTCAGCAATTTCAACTTTTAAATCTGCTGATGTTTTTTTTCCGTCGAGTAGTATCATTTGTTTTATTTAGAAGTTCAGAAGTTCAGAAGTTCAGAGGTTCAGAGGTTCAAAGTGATAAGCCCTGAGCATAAATTAAATAAAACTTTTAACTTTAGACTTTAGACTTTCAACTTCAGACTACTTTATTTCCCCATTCCTTTCATCATTTGCATCATTTGTCTTCCGCCACCACCTTGCATCATTTTCATCATTTTACTCATTTGGGTAAACTGTTTTAATAACTGATTTACTTCTTGAATAGTGGTTCCAGATCCTTTTGCAATTCTCTTTTTTCTGCTTGCATCAATAATTCTTGGTTCTGTTCTTTCGGTTGGTGTCATGGAATGAATAATTGATTCAATACCTTTAAATGCATCATCATCAATATCAACATCTTTCATCATTTTTCCAGCTCCAGGAATCATTCCAATCAAATCTTTCATGTTACCCATTTTTTTGATTTGTTGAATTTGTTTCAAGAAATCATCAAAACCAAACTGATCCTTTGCAATTTTCTTTTGAATTTTACGAGCTTCTTCTTCGTCATATTGTTCCTGAGCACGTTCAACTAAAGAGATAACGTCACCCATTCCCAAAATACGATCCGCCATACGATCTGGATAGAAAACATCAATTGCTTCCATTTTTTCACCAGTACCAATAAATTTAATAGGCTTATTTACAACCGATTTAATAGATAAAGCTGCTCCACCACGTGTATCACCATCTAATTTGGTTAAAATAACACCATCAAAATTTAAAATATCATTAAAAGCTTTTGCTGTATTTACTGCATCTTGCCCTGTCATAGAATCTACCACAAACAATGTTTCTTGCGGTTGAACAGCTTTATGAATGTCTGAAATTTCATTCATCATTTCAGCATCAACAGCCAAACGACCAGCGGTATCTATAATAACTACATTTTTACCAGTAGCTTTTGCATGTTTAATCGCATTTTGTGAAATTTCAACAGGATTTTTATTTCCTTCTTCAGCATACACTTCAACACCAATTTGCTCACCAACAACTCTTAACTGGTTTATTGCAGCAGGACGATACACGTCGCAACCCACCAATAAAACCTGTTTTGTTTTTTTAGTTTTTAAGTAATTCGCTAATTTTCCTGAAAATGTTGTTTTACCAGAACCCTGTAAACCAGACATTAAAATAACAGTTGGAGCACCAGAAAGATTGAGACCTACAGTTTCACCACCCATTAATTCGGTCAATTCATCTTTTACAATTTTAACCATTAATTGCCCTGGGTTTAACGTAGTTAATACGTTTTGCCCAATTGCTTTTTCTTTAACTGAGGTTGTAAAGTTTTTAGCAATTTTAAAGTTAACATCGGCATCCAACAATGCACGTCTTACTTCTTTTAAAGTGTCAGCAACATTTACTTCTGTAATTTTACCGTGTCCCTTCAATACATGAAAGGCCTTATCTAATTTATCACTTAAATTATTGAACATAGTTTCTCGCTTCGTTTTTAGAGTTGACAAATATAATAAAAACAAAGTAATTGTTTTGTTGAAAATTGAATAGATAATTGAATTAATGATTTGAAGTATGTATCTAATATCACAAAATCGTTTGAGTTACAATTATTACCCTTTTGTTTGAAAATTCTATTGAAATTTGTGTTCGTATTTAAAAGAACAAATAAATGACAAAAATAATTATTATTGGTGGTTTGTCTGCAGGGCCTTCTGCAGCCGCTAAAGCAAGAAGAGAAAATGAAAATGCTGAAATTATCCTTTTTGAAAAAGGAGCTCATATAAGCTATGCAACCTGTGGAATGCCGTATGCTTTTTCAGGGGTTATTGAAAATAGAAATAATTTAATTGTTGTAAAACCTGAATTATTACAAAACAGATTTAATATTGATGTTCGTTTAAACGAAGAAATTGTTAAAATTGACACGGAAAATAAAATTGTTTATTCGAAAAAAGGAGATTATAGTTATGATAAATTAGTGTTTGCAACAGGTGCAAAATCAATTGTTCCTCCTATAAAAAATATTGATAAAGCAACAAATTGGTCTACTTGCAGAAGTATGGTGGATTTTGATAAAATTGTAAATGAAGGTTTAACAGAGTCTTGTAAGCATATTACAGTTATTGGTGCAGGACTTATTGGTGTTGAAGTTGCTGAAAATTTACATGAAGCTGGTAAAAAAGTGACATTAATTGAAGGTGATGCGCAAGTCTTAAATATGTGGCAACAGAAATTTGGAAATTTTGCTGAAACAATTTTAGAGGATAAAGGTATTGAAGTAATTACATCTGGATTAGTATCTGAATTCGGGTTAGATGATAATTGGAAAATTGATACTGTTGTTTTAAAAGATGGTTCAACTGTTAAAACGGACTTTGTAATATTAAGTGTTGGTATTAAGCCAAATACGGATTTATTACTTGAAAACGGTGCAGATCATATTGGAAATGGCGCTTTAAAAGTGAATGAACGCATGGAAACGTCTATAAAAGATGTTTTTGCAGCAGGAGATAATGTGGCAATTAAAAATTTACAAACCAATGAATTTGATTATTTTCCTTTAGGAACGCATTCAAACAAAGCAGGTAGAGCAGCAGGAGCAAATGCAGTTGGTGAAAATATTCAATTTAAAGGCGCTTATAAAACAGCGATCGTTCAGGTTTTTGGCTATACGTTGGCACGTACAGGTTTAAATCCAAAAGCGTTGAATAAAATGGGAGTTCCATTTAAAACAGTGTTAACAATTGCTGGTTCAACACCAAGTTATTACCCAAATCCAAAAGATTTAATTACTGAAATTTATTACAATGCAGAAACTGAAGAAATTTTAGGTGCAGAATTGTTTGGTGAAGTAGGAGTAGATAAAAGGGTAGATGTGTTAAGTACAGCTATTTATGCGAAGCTAAAAATCTCGGATTTAGCTCAATTAGATTTGGCTTATGCGCCACCGTATTCACCAGCAAAAGATCCAGTGGTAGTAACAAGTTTTGTTACTGAAAATATTATGAATGGTAAATGCAATCAAATTTCTGTGGAAGAATTAGATGCGTTAATTGTTGATAATAAATTGAATAATTACGCTTTAATTGATGCTAGATCAGTGGATGAATATGAAAAAGGAACAATTCCTGGAGCTTTAAATTTTCCTTTAGATGACATTAGAAATAATTTAGAAACTATAAAAAATCTAAATAAACCTATCATTATTTATTGTCAAAAAGGGTTGAGAGGTTATTTAGCTGAATTAATTTTAAAACATAACGGCATAGATTCAATTGTAAATGTTGCAGGTGGATTTAAATTATGGGAAATGTATAGTGATAAAATTGAAGTGCCAAAAATGGTACAATAGGATACGTAAAAAAGGACGTTTAAACTAAATTTAAACGTCCTTTTTTTTATATTTTCAGAAAATAGTTATTTAGAACTACTTTTTACAAATTTTATAGAAGTGGTATTCACACAATAACGTTGCCCAGTGGTTTCTTTAGGGCCATCATCAAAAACATGACCTAAATGACTGTCGCATGAAGCGCAAATAATTTCAGTTCGAATCATTCCATGTGACTTATCTTTAACGTATTTCACTGTTCCTTTTATAGAATCATCAAAAGAAGGCCAGCCGCAATGCGATTCAAATTTACTACCAGATTCAAATAATTGTAAATTACAAGCCGCACAATGGTACGTTCCTTTTTCAAAATGAGCCGTTAAACCACCAGAACTAGCAGGATCAGTTCCTTTTTCTCTTAAAACATAATATTGTTGTGGAGTTAATTCTTTTTTCCACTGTTCTTCGGTTTTTTCTACTTTTTTCACCATTACTTTTTTGTTTTGAGCAATTCCATTGAAATTAATAGTTATGATTGCAATAAGAATATAAATTTTATTCATTTTTAAAACTTTTTATAATGGTCGATAAAAAGAATAAATTCTTACAAAAGTTTGTTTTTAATTATTAATTTGTTGGTATTGTTTATTCGAAGGAAAAATCCTTTTTAAAGTTAATAATATATTGTTAGCTTCCTTTTTTTCGCCTCTATCTGTATAAATTGAATACGCTAATGTTAATAATTGTTCATTGTTAGGATATTTCTTTAAAGCGTTTAAAATAGTTGTAATGGCTTCTTTGCTTTTTCCTGCATCATTTTGCATTACCGCATAATAATAGTGATTTTGGGGATCATTTTTTATAATATTCTTACCAGTTTCTAAGATTTTAAAGGCTTTTTCTTTATTTCCTTTTCTAATATATGCAAAGGCAAGTGCTTGATAAGCAGCGGAAAAATTCTTATCAATGGCAAGTACTTCGTTTAAAAGTGAAATACATTCATCATTTTTTCCCTGTATACGTTTTAAATCAGCGTAATTAATTTTTACTATTAAATTTAGCGTGTCCATAGCAATTGCTTTTTTGAAATAACTATCCGCTTGATCTTGTTTTCCTAAGTTTAAAGCAGCAATTCCTAATGAAGAAAGTCCAAATGAGCGATCTTGCCAATACAATAATTGATTGATATAATCTTTTCGTGCTTTCTTTACAGTTTCTTGTTGGTTAGCATCTAATTGGTCTAAAGGCATATCATAAATAATACTATTTACCATATATCGAACTCCATAAACAGGATCTTTAGCTAGCGGTAGCGCATATTCAAATTGTTGTTGTTTAGGTAAATTACGTAACGATTCTAAACCAGCTCTTCGTACCAAAGGACTTGGTGAAGCTAACACCATTTTTAAGTTTTCAAAAGCTAACGGGTTGTTATTGTAATCTTGAAAACGAATGGCGGTTCCAACAACAATATTCGCCATATTTTTATCATTAATTACTTTATTTAAATCCGCTTGAGCATTTGGTTTATTAGTTCTTATATTGTGCATGGCAAAACCATAATGAGGAATGGTGTCGTATTTATTTCCATACCAACCTTTAAACGCTTTTAAAGCCCATTCGTTTGATTTGTCTTTATGACAATTGTTACAAGCGTTGGTTGATCCCGTTGCAACACTAATATCAGGTCTTGGAATTCGAATACTATGATCCGAACGAGGGTCCACTACCATGACTGTGATTTTTGGCATATGGCAAAGTACACAGCTTGCTCCAGTGCTATTTTGCTCATGTTTATGATGGCTTGGAGTATTGTATTTTGCTGGCATATGGCATTGAAAACATACATTTTCTTTTCCACCTATTAACTTCTGACTATGTACATTATGACAGTCTTTACAAGTAACGCCTTTTTGGTACATTTTACTTTGAATAAAAGAACCATACACATAATCTTCATCATTATTTGTTCCATCGTCATTATATAAAGGATAATCTAAATAAGCCAATTGATGGGTTTCTTCTAAATTTTTTCCGTAGGTATATTCATCGGTTAATTGTGTTCTTCTGGAATGGCATCTGGCGCAAGATTCTACGTGCATATTAGATGTTCTTGGTTTACTTCGTGTGACTAAACCTGTTTCAGGATTTATATTCCAACGGCTTGGGTCTCTATCCATTATGTCGAATACAAAACCCATGTTTTTAACTTTTTGAGTAGTGTCTTTTGCCCATTTTTCATGAACATCACCAGGTCCGTGACAAGCTTCACAAGAAACATTTATTTCGTCAAAAGTGGTATTATAACTATTTGTTGAAGGGTCGAAATTCTTTTTTACATTGGTTGAATGACATTCAGCACACATATAATTCCAATTTTGCAAAGGTCGCCCCCAGTTTAATTCATCGTGTGAAGCAATAAATTCATCAGGATATAGATGTTGCCATTTTTGCCCACCCATTTCTTTTGGGCGCGAATCCCAAAAAGGAGTCAAAACTTGTAGTTTTCCTTCAGGAAAATCTACTAAATATTGTTGCAAAGGATACACTCCAAAAGTATAGACCACATCAAAATCGTGCATTTTACCATCAGGACCTTGCGTGTTTATAATAAATTTATTACCTCTTTTAAAAAAAGTACTTGTTACACCAAATATAGTGTATTTTGTATTGTTGAAATCACCTAAAACCGTGCTGTCATTTGGTAATTGCATGGCTTGCTGGTGGTTAGACCCCATCCAATCTTTATATTCGTCTTTATGACATTCCATGCAATTTTTGGAACCCACAAAACCTTCATCGTGTTTATGATCGTTTAGCATCAATTGAAGCGGAGAATATTCTTCTTTTTTTTCAGAATTACATGAAAACATAGTAGATATTAATACGCTAACTAAAAATATATGGATGGTGAATTTAAAAAATCTGTTCATTTTTGAAGAAAATATAAGTGGCTAATTTAACTAAAATTGAAGAGTTTTAAACCTCTTTTTTAATAAAATCAATAATTTTAGTTACTACAGAATTATCTTTCAATATTCGTGTGTGTCCTAAACCGCTGGTTACTAATAATTCTCCAAATTCTAATTTTTTTCTAATTTCGTAAGCACAAGTGATAGGAACTTCTTTGTCTTCAGTATCATGGATTACTAATGTGGGTGTTTTAATGTCTTTTGCTGCAATATGTGATGAATACTCATCTATATCTTTTCCAAATTTCTTTAAATAAAAAGACTTCATTTTAACAACTTGCTGTTCTTTTAACTGAATTTTAGCAATAAAATCTTCAATGATATGTGTAATAATGTTACCTGAGCCTATTACAATTGCTTTTTTAACATTTAAAAATTGTTGCATGCTATTTAAAACAGCCATTCCTCCTAAAGAATGTCCAATAACAATTTCAAAAGGCCCATATTTTTCTTGTAAAAATTTATTTACAGCAATAAATTCTGTCATATTTGAAGTTTTTCCAGAAGATTTTCCATGAGCAGGAGCATCATAACCAATAGTCATAAAGCCGTTTTCTAAAAGTTTATCTGAAATTTTAAAAAATTGAGTGTTTCTTCCAGACCAGCCATGTACCAATAATACTTTTCTTTTTGAATACCCATAAGTAAAAATATTCACATATTCTTGTAGTTCAGGTATAAGTACCAAGTCTTGTTGTGCACTTTTCGCCATCATTTTTTCACGCTCAGGAACTTTAAATTTAATGGGTGTTGAAAATAATTTTAAAGCAAATTTAGTGGCTAATGGGGGAGCTATAGTCTGTAATAATTTTCCAGTGACTAAAATAGATTTAGGAATTTTCGGAATATTTTTTGTGTTACTTTTGTTAACCGAAGATGCGTTATTCATATTTATAATTAAATTTGTACGCAAAGATAGAATTTGTAACTTTAAAAGTTGAATATCAAACCATAAAAACTAAATGATGAAAAAAATTATTTCCTTAGCTATTGTATTTATTTTTATAATAAGTTGTAGTACTGTTCCAATTACTGGAAGAAAAAGAATAAATATTGTAAGTGATGCTGAAGTATTGCCTACAAGTTTTGCACAATATGAAGGGTTTTTAAAAGAAAATAAAATTTCAGTTGATAAAAAAAAGACCAATGAAATACAAACTGTAGGTCTTAGAATTTCAAAAGCAGTAGATAAGTTTATGCGCGCTAATGGAATGGTGAGTGAAGCAGATAGTTACCGTTGGGAGTTTAATTTAATTGATGATCCTACAGTAAATGCTTGGTGTATGCCTGGTGGAAAAGTGGTTTTTTATACAGGAATTTTACCAATTTGTGCCAATACCGATGGAATTGCAGCTGTAATGGGGCACGAAGTGGCACACGCCTTTGCTAAACACGGACAAGAACGTATGACAAGTTCTTATGGACAACAATTAGGGAGTGTTTTAGTAGCTTTAGGAACTTCAAATAAAGATCCAAAAGCGCAAGAAATATGGAATTCTGCATTTGGTGTAACTTCATCAGTTGGTTTGTTAGCGTTTAGTAGAACTCATGAAACGGAAGCGGATAAATTAGGTATGGTATTTATGATTATGGCGGGTTATAATCCACAGGAGGCTATTAATGTATGGATTAGAATGAGCGAAAGGGCAGAAAGTGGAAGTGCTCAACCAGAGTTTTTAAGTACGCATCCTTCAAATGAAACGCGTATTCAAAATTTAAAAGCGTATTTGCCAACCGCTGTTACTTTAGCAAAACAGTATAGTGGAAACGTAATTTCAAAATAAAAAGGTATTAAATAAAATAGTATATTGTAAACCGTTCATAAAAAAGTGGACGGTTTTTTTATTGAGTTATATGTTACAAAAAGGAGATAAAAAATTAATCAATGCTTGGGCGTTTTACGACTGGGCAAATTCGGTATATTCATTGGTAATTAGTACAGCCGTTTTTCCTATATATTACAGTAGTTTAACAGCGTCATTTGCTTCCGTTGAAGGTGAAATTACCTTTTTAGGAACCCAATGGAATCCAACGGCATTGTATGATTATACTTTGGCATTGTCGTTTTTAATTGTAGCATTTATTTCGCCAATTTTATCAGGTATTGCGGATTATTCAGGTAATAAATTGAAATTTTTAAAAGCATTTTGTTGGTTAGGTTCGCTGTCGGTAATGACTTTATTCTTTTTTAAAGGTGAAGATACATTGTGGATTGGTATTGTGTTTACCATTTTAGCGAGTATTGGTTTTTGGGGAAGTATTGTGTTTTACAATGCGTATTTACCAGAAATTGCATTTCCAGAACAACAAGATGATGTAAGTGCAAAAGGGTTTATTTATGGCTATGCAGGTTCTATTATTTTATTGCTAATAAGTTTAGTGATGATTAATAAACCTGAAGTATTCGGTATTTCAGATGCTGGTTTTGCAACACGGTTAACATTTTTAATTGTTGGTGTTTGGTGGGTTGGTTTTGCGCAATTTACCTATAGAAAACTACCTAATAACGTGTATAATAAAAAACCAGAAAATGGAATTATTTGGAAAGGATTACACGAATTAAAAGTGATATTTATGGAGCTAAAAACTCAAAAAGAGTTGAAGTTCTTTTTAAGTTCATTTTTTATGTATAGTGTTGGTGTTCAAACATTAATTTTAATGGCTGGTATTTTTGGAAGCAAGGAATTAGGCTTACCAACGGTAGATTTAATTGTAGTTATTTTAGTAGTTCAAATTGTTGGAATTGCAGGAGCTTTCTTTTTTTCAAGATTATCAGATAAAATTGGAAATATTTCAACCTTAAAAATAACCGTTCTTATTTGGACATTGGTATGTATTACAGCCTTTATGTTGGACAAATCACAAGATAATGTTAACTATTATTTTTATGGCTTAGGTGCTTTAATTGGGTTGGTAATGGGTGCAATTCAATCGTTGTCAAGGTCTACATATTCTAAATTATTACCTGAAACCCAGGATCACGCAACTTATTTTAGCTTTTATGATGTAACTGAAAAAATAGCCATTGTTTTTGGAATGGTCGTTTTTGGATTGTTAGTTTCAATTACAGGTTCTATGCAGTGGAGTGTATTGTTTTTGGCGGTTTTCTTTTTAATTTCTTTTGTTTTATTGACCTTTGTTGGAAAAACAACGTATGTCCAGTAAATTCGACTTTGTAATTGTTGGTGGAGGAATTGTAGGCTTGGCTACAGCTTATAAATTGCAATTAAAATTCCCTAAAAAAACAATTGCCATTTTAGAAAAAGAAATAAATGTTGCCATGCACCAAACTGGGCGAAATTCAGGGGTGATACATTCAGGAATATATTATAAACCCGATTCATACAAAGCAAAAAACTCAAAAATAGGAGGAGAGCAATTAATTGCATTTGCAAAACAAACAAATGTAAAAGTGGATGTTTGCGGTAAAATTATTGTGGCAACTAACAAAAGTGAGTTGCCAAAATTAGAAGAAATTTACCAACGAGGCATTCAAAATAAAACAGCAGGAATTCAATTTTTATCTTCTGAAGAAATAAAACAAAAAGAACCTTTTATTGAAGGAATTAAAGCCATTTGGGTGCCAACAGCAGGAATAATAGATTATGTTGGTGTTTGTAAAGCGTTTGTTTCAGAAATCATAAAAATAAATGCAACGAGTTCATTAATAACGAATTGCGAAGTGTTAAATAGTCAGATTTCTGAAAATAAAACTATTATTAAAACTTCCATAGGGAATTTTGAAGCCGAAAAAGTGATTTATTGTGGTGGTTTACAATCCGATAGGTTGGCAATGAGCGAAGATTTAGAATTAGATATTCATATAGTTGGGTTTAGAGGTGATTATTATGAATTAACGAAGGAAGCTTCCCACAAAATTAAAAATTTAGTGTATCCAGTTCCCGATCCTAAATTTCCTTTTTTAGGTGTCCATTTTACTCGAATGGTGGATGGAAGTATAGAATGTGGACCCAATGCTGTTTTTACGTTTAAACGTGAAGGTTATAACAGAATTAGTTTTAATTTAAAAGACACCTTTGAAGCGCTTTCATATAAAGGCACTTGGAAATTATTCGGAAAACATTGGAGAAAGGGAATTGACGAATATAAAAGAGCATTTTCTAAACGTTTATTTGTAAGGGAATTACAAAAAATGATGCCTTCTTTAACAGAAAATGATGTACAACAAGCACGTTCAGGAGTTAGAGCTCAAGCAATTGATATTGATGGAAATATGGTGGATGATTTTAAAATTGTAAAGAATAGAGGTAATATTCATGTGTTAAACGCACCTTCGCCAGCAGCAACGGCTTGTTTGTCAATTGCTGATGAAATTGTAAGTCAATTATAAATTTATAAAAATGAATTTTTTTCAAAAAGAAATAAAATTACAACCATTTAAAAGGGGATTTCATTTAATTACTTCAGAAATTGAAAAATCGATGCCCGAAATTAAATCGATTTCAATAGGGCAATTACAGGTTTTTATAAAACATACTTCAGCAAGTTTAACCATTAATGAAAATGCGGATCCAAGCGTGCGTGTGGATTTTGAAAGTCATATTAATAAAATGGTTCCTGAAAATATGCCATATTATATTCATACTTATGAAGGTTTAGATGATATGCCTGCACATATTAAAACTTCATTATTAGGGAGTTCTGTCCAAATACCAATAACTAATGGAAAATTAAATATGGGAATTTGGCAAGGAATTTATTTATGTGAACACCGAGATTTTGGTGGTTGCAGAAAGTTAGTTTTAACAGCTTTTGGAAGTAGAGATATAGGCTAAAAAGCAATTATTTATAATTATTGGGTTTTTAGTCTATATATTAGTTTATTGGGTTTTTAGTCTATATTTTGTTTTGTAAACAAAAAAGAATATATTTGATATAAATAGTTAGTATAAATGACAAGTGTTATAACAGGTGATATTATAAATTCACGCAATGTAAATCCAAATTTGTGGATTCCTATACTTAAAAGTGTCTTAAATAAATATGGTGTAGAACCAACACAATGGGAAATTTATAGAGGAGATAGTTTTCAGTTAGAAGTACCACCAAAAGAAGCATTACTAGCTTGTTTATTGATAAAATCGACTATTAAAACGACCAAAGAATTAGACGTTCGATTGGCTATTGGTATTGGTGAAAAATCATATAGTTCAGAAAAAGTGACAGCTTCCAATGGAAGTGCTTTTGTAAATTCAGGTGAGTGTTTTGAAGGCTTAAAAAAGAGTATTTTAGCTGTTAAATCTTTGAACCCTGAATTTGATATTCGTATGAATTTAGTATTAGACTTAGCACAATTAACAATAAATAACTGGACTCAGAAATCTTCGGAAGTAGTGAAAATTTCTATTGAAAATCCAAAATTAACCCAAAAAAAACTGGCTAATTTGGTAAATAAAACACAAAGTACCATAAGTGAAAGTCTTAAAATTGCTGGTTTTGAAGAAGTTATGAAAATGGAGAATTATTATAGAACTCAAGTGTTGGAATTATGGTAGTTCTTTTTTTACAATTATTATTGGCTCATATTATTGGAGATTTTGTGTTTCAACCATCTAAATGGGTAAAAAGTAAAGAAAAGAAAAAACACAAATCGCCTTATTTATATTGGCATATCTTAGTACATGCAATTGCCTTAATAGTAGCTTTGCAGTTTTCAATAAAATATTGGCTAGGAATACTCATACTAATTTTTACGCATTATTTTATCGACATAATTAAATTATACGTAACAAAAAAAGTGAATTTCAGGTGGTTGTTTCTTTGGGATCAATTAGCGCATCTGTTGGTAATAGCTGGTGTTGTTTATATGTACACAAAATATACTGTTGATATTTCTGTAGTATATACACCGAAAATTTTAGCCTTTTTAATTGCTATTTTATTGGTAACAGTGGTAGCTTCAATTGTTATGAAAATAATTATTTCGAAATGGGATTTAGATCCAATTTCAACAAAAAAATCGTTAGAAGATGCAGGGAAATATATAGGTGTTTTAGAACGACTTTTTATTTTTGTATTTATAATTACCAATAATTGGCATGGAATAGGCTTTTTATTAACTGCAAAATCTGTTTTTCGGTTTGGCGATTTATCTAAATCCGATGACAGAAAACTTACCGAATATATACTAATTGGGACTTTGCTAAGTTTTGGTTTAGCACTTTTAATTGGTTTAGGATATAATTATGTTGTTGAAAACGTACTTTAATTCAATAAATTTTTAAAATATTTCTGAATATTTCAAAATAAATTAGAAAAATAAGTGGTTTGGATAATTTAGTATTTAATTTTTACACATTCGTTTTACCTCATTATATATAATTAATTAACTTCTACATCGCCTAAAAACAAAAGCTTATTCATTTTTTTTGTTCAAAATAAAAGGTGAAAAAAGTATAATTTATTGTAAGTCCTTATTTAGTCTCGTTTTAAATAGTTAATTACTTGTTAAAAACTGATTTCGTTTATAGGATGAATTAGTGTTATTTGTAGTATTTTAGCCGCTTAATTTTTTTAATAAATAATTAACAACTCAACACAATGAAAAAACTAATTACACTTTTTACAATTTTATTTGCCTTAACAGTTTCGGCACAAAACTTTCAATTGCATAACGATTTTGAAAGAGGTCATTTAACCTCAACTTTTGAAATGTTCAAAGCAGATAAATATGGTAACACTTTTACGTTTATTGATTTTGATTATAATTCAGCAACAGGAATTAGCGGTGCTTATTACGAAATTGCACGTGTTTTAAAAACTGAAAAAATGCCTGTAGGATTGCATGTTGAATACAATGCAGGATTAGGAACATTTAAAGCGGGAAGTTCAACTGGAGGTTACACAATTGATGAAGCTTGGATTTTTGGAGCAAACTATGGAAAAGGAAATGCAGTATGGGGATTTTCAACATACGCTGGTTATAAGGCATTTACTGGAGCTGAAAAAGGGAATATTCAAGTTACAGGAACTTGGTATTGGAATGTAGTTCCAGAAAAATTAACATTTACAGGTTTTGCTGATGTATGGACTCAAAATTACAAAGGAGCTGATGATTTAACCGTATTTTTAGCTGAGCCTCAATTATGGTATCATTTAAATAAAACATTTTCTGTAGGAGGAGAGTTGGAAATTTCTTCAAATTTTGCAGTTAATAATGATGCAATAAAAGGAAGACCTACTTTAGGTGTAAAATGGAATCTGTAATTTTTAGAAAAAATAAAATATGTTAGACAAGTTTTTTAAAATAACAGAAAATAAATCGACGTTACGAACGGAGATTATTGCAGGAATTACCACGTTTATGACGATGGTTTATATTTTGGCTGTAAACCCAAGTATTTTAAGTGCTGCAGGAATGGATAAAGATGCTGTTTTTACAGCAACGGCACTTTCAGCAGTTATTGCAACATTAGTAATGGCGTTGGTAGCTAAATTACCTTTTGCATTAGCACCAGGTATGGGTTTAAATGCCTTTTTTGCTTTTACGGTAGTATTAGGAATGGGCTATTCATGGGAATTTGCCTTAACAGCAGTATTTTTAGAAGGTATTATATTTTTAATTTTAACAGCTTTTAATATTAGAGAACTTATTGTAAATTCTATTCCTTTAAATTTAAAACATGCAGTATCCGTTGGTATTGGGTTGTTTATTGCTTTTATTGGTTTACAAGGTACTGGATTAATTGTAGATAATCCAGCAACGTTAGTTACTATGGGAAGTATGAAAGACCCTAAAGTATTAGTTGGTTTGGCAGGTGTTATAATTATCGGTGTTCTTTTAGCAAAACAAGTAAAAGGAGCTATTTTAATAGGAATTTTAATTTCAACAGTTATTGGATTGTTTGTAGGTGTTACTGTAATACCTGAAAATTTTACTTTTGTAAGTTTACCTCCATCGTTAGAACCTATATTTTTTAAGTTCGATTTTTCTCAAGTATTTACATTAGATATGTTAATAGTGTTATTTACATTTTTATTTGTTGATATGTTTGACACTGTTGGAACTTTGGTTGGCGTTTCCTCTAAATCAGGAATGTTAGATAAAGATGGAAATGTGCCAAGAGTAAAACAAGCATTATTTGCAGATTCAATAGGTACTTTTGTAGGTGCAATTTTAGGAACTTCAACAGTAACTACCTATGTAGAAAGTGCTGCTGGTGTTGCTGAAGGTGGTAAAACAGGTATGACAGCTTTAACAGTTGCAGGTATGTTTGCGTTAGCCTTATTTTTTGCTCCAATATTTATGCTTGTTCCTGCTGCAGCTACTGCGCCAGCTTTAATTATTGTTGGGTTGTTTATGATTTCTCCTATTATGAAAATTGATTTGGAAGATTTTACAGAATCAATCCCAGCATTTTTTACCATTGTAATGATGCCTTTAACATATAGTATTGCTGAAGGTATTGTTTTTGGTATGTTAAGTTTTGTATTGTTAAAACTATTAACAGGAAGATATAAAGAAGTAACACCAGTAATGATAATAATTGCTATTTTGTTTGTTATCAAATTTTACGTGTAATACGTACTTTTATATAAGTAAAAAGCCTTTTAGTTTGTCTAAAAGGCTTTTTTTTTAGGTTAATTGATAATCAGTTTTTTGGTAGTTTTTCCATTGAGAGAATTAATTGTAACAAAATACAATCCTTTACTTAAACCATCTAAACTAATTTCTTCATTTGTATATAGGTTTTGAAATTTAATGTTTTTCAAAATTGAACCTCTTAAATCTGAAACTAGTAAAGATGTTATTTCATAACCTGAGTTCGATTATTAAAACAAGCAAATTTGATTAGAATTTTCAGTCGCAAACTTGATTGATGGTTTTTTAGGTAAGAAACTATAGGCTATAAGCCCAGAAATTAGATTGGTTAAAAAGTTG
>JAGPIQ010000173.1 GCA_018054895.1 Lutibacter sp.
AAAAAGTCAAAAAAAATAGAGTTCTGTATTTATATAAGTAGCTCTTAAATAAAGAGTGTAATTTTGAAAATAAAAACACCTTTATTTTCAAAATACGCCAAAAAAAACAGGTTATAACAATGTAAATGTTGTTACATTTAAAAGTAAAACTGGTTAACCAGTTAAGTTAACCAGTTAATATATAGTGTTTTAAAACCTTAATTTTGAACTATTCTAAATTACGAAAACGTTTTTTTACCTGACATATGTCATTATAATTTTTATTCCTTTCCTATAGATTTACATTAAATATAAACTAAAAATAACTCAGTTTAATCGCATGATTGTAATTATTACTGAGTTTTAAAATATTAAATGTAAAATTTTAGAAGATGAAAGATAACAATTTTAAGCTTATTTGTGATGCCAACGAGGCCGTTGCTATAATTGCGCATAAAACAAATGAGGTTTGTGCAATTTACCCAATTACACCTGCATCTCCGATGGGAGAACATGTAGATGTTTATAGTTCAAAAGGTAAAAAGAACATATGGAATAACGTACCACGTATTATTGAAATGCAAAGTGAAGGTGGAGCAGCTGGTACAGTACATGGTTCTCTACAAGCAGGTGCACTAACAACAACATTTACAGCTTCTCAAGGTTTATTATTAATGTTGCCTAATATGTATAAAATGGCTGGTGAATTATTACCAACGGTTATACATGTTGCTGCAAGAACTTTAGCAGTTCACGCTTTATCAATTTTTGGAGATCATTCAGATGTTATGTCTGCAAGAGCTACAGGTTTTGCAATGCTTTTTTCAGGATCTGTACAAGAAGCACAAGATTTTGCTTTAATATCACAAGTGGCTACTTTAAAAAGTAGAGTGCCATTTATGAATATTTTTGATGGTTTTAGAACTTCTCATGAAATTGCAAAAATCAATGGTATTCCAGATGATGTTATAAAAGCAATGATGCCGGAAGATGAAATAATGAAGTTGAAAAAGAATTCATTAGATCCAGACAATCCTGTTATTAGAGGTACTGCACAAAACCCTGATGTATTCTTCCAAGGAAGAGAAGCGGCAAATACATTTTATAATAATGTACCAGGTATTGTTCAAGAAACAATGGATGAGTTTTACAAGCACACAGGAAGACGTTATAGCTTGTTCTATTATGTAGGTCACCCTGAAGCTGAAAAAGTAGTTGTAATTATGGGGTCTGGAGAAGGACCAGTAAAAGAAACTATTGATACACTTGTAGAAAGTGGTGAAAAAGTTGGAGCATTAATTGTTCGTTTATACCGTCCATTCTCTGTTGAAGACTTTATTGAGCAAATGCCAAAAACAGTAAAATCTGTTGCGGTATTAGATAGAGTTAAAGAACCAGGAGCTACAGGAGAACCTTTATATTTAGACGTACTTACTTCTTTTGTTGAAATGGGTGTTGAAATGCCAACTATTATTGGTGGTAGATATGGTTTATCTTCAAAAGAGTTTACACCAGCAATGGTAAAAGCTATATATGATGAATTGGATAAAAAATCTCCTAAAAATCATTTTACAATTGGTATTAATGATGATGTAACTTTTACAAGTTTAAATTACGATTCATATTTCCAAACTAAAAAATCTACATTTAACTGTATGTTCTATGGTTTAGGATCAGATGGAACAGTGGGAGCCAACAAAAATTCTATTAAAATTATTGGAGAAACTACAGATAATTTTGTACAAGGTTATTTTGTGTATGACTCTAAAAAAGCTGGAGCACAAACAGTATCGCATTTACGTTTTGGACCAGAAGAAATTAAATCAACATATTTAATTAATAAAGCAAATTTTGTTGCTTGTCACGTATTTAATTTTATTGATAAATATGAAATATTAAATCATCTTAAAGATGGAGGAACGTTCTTATTAAATTCTCCTTTCAATAAATACAAAGTTTGGGCAGAGTTACCAGGCGCTGTTCAAAAACAAATTATTGATAAAAACATAGAGTTTTATGTTATCGATGCAACTAAAGTGGCGCATGAAGCTAATTTAGGAAAACGTACAAATACTGTATTACAAACTTGTTTCTTCGCTATTTCAGGAGTACTTCCTAAAGATGAAGCAATTAAAAAAATTAAAGAAGCAATTGTAAAATCGTACTCTAAAAAAGGAGATGCGGTAGTTCAAATGAACTTTAACGCGGTAGATAAATCATTAGAAAATCTTGAAAAAGTTGAATATCCTTGTCATGTAACTAATGAAAATGGATTGAAACCAATGATGACAGAAAATGCAGATGATTTCGTAAAAGAAATTTTAGGAACTATTTTAGCAGGAAAAGGAGATTCTCTTCCAGTAAGCGCATTTACAGTAGATGGTACATTCCCAACAGGAACAACCCAATATGAAAAACGTGGTATTGCAGATTCAGTACCAACTTGGGATGATGCAGATTTATGTACACAATGTAATAAATGTGTGGTAATTTGTCCACATGCTGCAATTAGAGCAAAAGTAGTACCGAATGAATTATTAGTAAATGCTCCTGCAGGTTTAAAACATGTACCAGCAAAAGGAAGACCATTTGATAGTAAAACTGAAAGCTATATATTACAAGTGTCTCCTCAAGATTGTACAGGTTGTGATCTTTGTGTAGCTGTTTGTCCTGCTGAAAGTAAAGTGCTTGCAAATACATTTGCTATTAATATGAGTTCTTTAAGAGCGGTTGAAGAAGTAGAAAATCCAAATTGGGATTACTTTATTAACCTGCCAGATTATAATAGAAGTGAGTTAGTAACTTCAACAGTAAAAGGATCTCAATTCTTAGAACCATTATTTGAGTTCTCAGGAGCGTGTTCAGGTTGTGGGGAAACTCCTTATGTTAAACTAGTTACTCAATTATTTGGTGATAGTATTTTAATTGCAAATGCAACAGGTTGTTCTTCTATTTATGGAGGTAATTTACCAACTACACCTTATAAAACAAATAAAGAGGGACGTGGACCAGCTTGGGCAAATTCATTATTTGAAGACAACGCAGAGTTTGGTTTAGGAATGCATTTAGGTTTAACTAAAAAACAAGAAATTGCTGCTGAATTATTAAAATCACTTGAAAGTGTACTAGGTTCAACAGTAGTGAATGAAATTTTAGACAATGCTGAAGAAACGGAAGCTCTTAAAGCTAAAAAATTCGCAGATATTGATGCCTTAAATTTAATTTTAGACGGTATTGATTCTTATGAAGCTAAAAAACTGAGAAACCTTTCTGAATACTTGCGTAAAAAAGCAGTTTGGATATTTGGTGGTGATGGTTGGGCTTATGACATTGGTTTTGGTGGTGTAGATCACGTATTGTCAACTGGTGAAAATATTAATATTTTAGTAATGGATACTGAAATTTATTCAAACACTGGAGGTCAAGCATCTAAAGCAACACCAATGGGAGCAAGTGCTAAATTTGCTATCAATGGTAAAACAAGTCATAAAAAGAGTTTAGCTTTACAAGCAGTTTCTTACGGTAACGTATATGTTGCGCAAATTGCAATTGGTGCTAAAGATAACCAAGCATTAAAAGCGTTTGAAGAAGCAGCAGCGTATCCAGGACCATCATTAATTATAGCATACTCACATTGTGGTGACCATGGTTATGATTTAAAAGATGGTGCTAAACAACAAGAAAAAGCAGTTGAAACTGGGTATTGGCCATTATTTAGATTTAATCCTTTAGCAGAAAAAGGAAAACGATTTAAATTAGATTCAAAAGCACCAGCAGCTCCATTAGAAGAGTTTATGTATAAAGAAGCTAGATTTACAAGAGTTGTAAAAGAAAATCCTGTATTAGGAAAACAACTTTTAGATAAAGCGCAAGAACAAGTTGAAGTTCAATGGGAACGACTTGAATTATATAAAAATTTATAGTAAAAATAATTTTTTGAAATAACAGTGCCGGGATGTAAATCCCGGCATTTTTAAATTCCAATTAAAATGGATGATGAATTAAAAGATTTAAGAACTGGAGCTTTTTTTAAAAAAGCAACGGATAAAATAAAAGAAGCAGAAGTAGAATTAAATAAACCAGGATCTGACTATTTAGGTTACTCTGTTTGTAGAAATGCCCAATTTGCCATGGAAAATTTTTTAAAAGGTTATTTGGTGAAAAATGATGTTGATATTGATTTAAGTGATACTATAGCTTCTTTATATGAGAAATGTATAAAAGTAGACGAAAGGTTTAAAAATATTGATATAGAAGGTTTTAGATGTAAAAATTTAGCAATAGCATCAAAGCATTGTACAGACCTTAAAGTGCTAAATTCTTGTTTTGATTCTGTAGAAAGAATTGAATCATTTTTGAAGGAAAATAAAATTTTATAGTTTGAAAAAAAGTAATATGATAAAAACAAAACTTACATTACCTTTGAAAAAAATAATATAAATGAATTATATTTTATTTGATGGAGCTGTAAGGGATTCACTTTTACCATTAACTTTTACACGTCCTGTTGCAGATATTAGAATAGGAATCTTAACTATTCGTGAAAAATGGGAATTGTATTTAGGCTTAACAACCACAACTTTAACTGAGGAATATTTAGAATCAAAATATCCAATGGTTGAAATGGAAGAGAATGTTTTAATTGATGCTTCTATTTTACCTACTCCAGCTTTAGTTAAAAGTATTCAAAAATTAACAGAAAATCAAGCATTATTTTACAAAGATGATGTTATTGCTTTTTATTCAAAAGATACACAAGAAGAAGTTAATTTTGACACCTATGAAATCATAAATTTTACTTCTGAACTGATTCAAATTAAA
>JAGPIQ010000174.1 GCA_018054895.1 Lutibacter sp.
GTATTTAGGGTTGGAAAATGTGGTTAATATGTATAAGAATAAATTAAAGTCTAAAGTCTAAAGCCAGAAGTCGGAAAACCGAATCAATTAACAATCAACAATTATCTCTCACTGAACTTGTTGATTGATAATTAACAATTAGTTTTAATTGTCTCGGCGTGTGGAGTCGAAGCCTAACAACTAGCAACCAAAACCCAACAACCAAAAATGATACTACATTCAACTATTTCAGGACAAGGACAGGCCTTTTTATTTTTACACGGCTATTTTGGAATGAGTGACAATTGGAAAACGTTAGGAAATAAGTTTTCTAAAAATTACGAAGTCCATTTATTAGACCAACGGAACCACGGAAGAAGTTTTCACAGTGATGAATTTGATTATGAACTACTTGTGGAAGATTTACACGCATACATCATCCATCATAAGTTAACTAATATCGTTCTGCTAGGTCATTCCATGGGTGGAAAAGTCGCAATGCTTTTTGCGGTTACCTATCCTGAATTTATTCATAAATTAATTATTGCAGATATTAGCCCAAGGCAATATCCACCGCATCATCAATCAATTTTAGCTGCATTAAATTCTGTCAATTTTTCATTATACACCAGCAGAAGCGAAGTTGAGGAAGTGCTACGAATTTATATGAAAGATGAAGGTGTACTTCAATTTATGTTGAAAAATGTTTTCAGAAAAACAAAAACGCAATTGGCTTTCCGATTTAATTTACACAGTTTAACCGAAAATAACGAGGAAGTTGGAGCTGCAATACCATCATTTACTCATTTTGATGGCGAAACCTTATTTTTAAAAGGTGAAAATTCCGATTATATTACTGCTGAAGACGAGCCTTTAATTTCCGCACATTTTTCGAATTATAAAATTGTTCCTATAAAAAATGCGGGCCATTGGTTACATGCTGAAAATCCGACACAATTTTTTAATGAAGTTTCTGACTTTTTGTCAAAATAATATTTTGGCATAGTTATAGTTCAAATTATAGTTCATTAAAAATTAAACGAATGAAGATCATATTAAGAATGCTTTTTACTGCAATTGCAGTAATTGGAATCGCTTATTATTTACCTGGAGTAGAAGTTGAAAGTTTTACCATTGCTATGTTTGTGGCCATTGTTTTGGCTTTTTTAAGGATTACCGTTCAACCAATATTGGTTATTTTCACCTTGCCAGCCACCATTTTAACTTTGGGGTTATTTTTATTAGTTATCAATGCCATCATTATTCAATTGGCGGGTTGGTTGGTAGATGGTTTTACCGTAACTGGTTTTTGGACAGCCTTATTGTTTAGTATATTATTATCAATTTCCCAATCTATATTATACTCATTTTTAAAGGAAAAAGATAAAAAATAGTTGAGTTAGAGCGAATTAAATATTTGAAAAGTGCCAAATAAATGGTACTTTTGCACCCAAAATTTTAGGAATTTAAGTAAAATAAGCATAAAATGAATATTACAAAAGAAAATATTGATGCATTAAATGCAGTGGTGAAAGTTGAAATTTCTGCAGCGGATTACCAAGACAAAGTAGAAAAATTATTAAAAGATTACCGTACAAAAGCAAACATCCCAGGTTTTAGAAAAGGTCAGGTACCTATGGGAATGATTAAAAAACAGTACGGAAAATCTATAATGATTGATGAAGTAAATAAATTACTACAAGAATCATTAAACAACTTTTTAGTTGAAGAAAAATTAGATATTTTAGGAAATCCACTTCCAAAAATGCAAGATGATTTCTCTTGGGATTCAGATAATTATGCATTCGAATTTGAATTAGGTTTAGCTCCTGAATTTAGTGTTGACTTAACTGCTAAAAATAAAATTACACAATATAATATTGTTGCTGATGAAGAATTATTAGCTAAAGAAGTTGAAAATTTACAAAAACGTTTTGGAAAACAAGTTCCTCAAGAAACAATTACTGAAGATGCAGCTATAACTGCTACTTTCGCAAATGAAGAAAAAGGAATTGAGAAAAAATCGACTATTACTGTAGCCACTCTTAAAGAAGAAAACAGCGCTCAATTTATTGGTAAAAAAGTAGGTGATGTTATTGAAATTAGCTCAAAAGGACTTTTTGATGACGATCATAAATTAATGGGTGCTTTAGGTGTTGGTCATGATGAAATTCACGGTTTAGATATTCCACTAACTATTACAATTGCTGAAATTACTACAACTGAATTGGCTAAAATCAACCAAGAATTATTCGATAAATTGTTTGGTGAAGGTGTGGTTTCTTCATTAGAAGAATTAAAAGGAAAAATTAAAGAGGATGCTGAACAACAATTTCAACAACAAGCAGACCAACAATTATTAAATGCTATTACAGAGTATTTAATTGAAAATACTGCTTTTGAATTGCCTGCAACATTCTTAAAAAAATGGTTAGCTGTTGCTGGTGAAAAACCAATGACTGAAGAGCAAGCTGTTGAAGAATATGACAAATCTGAAAAAGGATTGCGTTACCAATTAATTGAAGGTAAAGTAATTAAAGATAATAATTTACAAATTCCTTTCCAAGAATTAAAAGACTATACTAAAGGTTTTGTAAAAGCTCAAATGGCACAATACGGTCAATTAAATCCTGAAGAAAAAGATTTAGAAGACATTGTACAACGTGTTTTAGGAAATCAAGATGAAGCTAAACGTTTACAAGAACAATTAATTAGCCAAAAATTATTGACTTTCTATAAAGAAAACATCACTTTTGATGTAAAAGAAGTAAACTACGAAGAATTTGTAAAAGAAGTTTACAAATAAAAAGTAGCTCCATTAAAATTTAAAACTCCTTCAACATAAATATGCTGAAGGAGTTTTTTTTGTAAGGAGCAGCCGAAGGAACTTGAAAAAAAATATTGTCCCCACAATGGTAGTATGTCAAGTCTTACAATTCAACGACTGCTTTTTTTTAATATTTAGTACTTTTTTAGAATTAGCTTTTTAACTAAAACTTATCCAGAAATAAAAAAATTAACTTTTAGTTAAGCAAAAATCCCGCTTAAATGATAGTTCTTATTTGTAATATCCTTATTTTTTTGTTCCTAAAAACCTAATTATAGAACTTACTCCTTTGTGATATTCTCCTTCATCAAGGTTAAACGTATCTTCCTTCAACTCAACTATATCATAATTCATAAAGTCATTTTCAATTTCTTCTATTGAAAATAGCGCATCAATATCTTTTGGCCCATTCGTATTAATATTTTTCTCGTTCAATTCCATATTCGCTTTGCTAAAAGCTTCAAAAATTATCACTCCTCCTTTTTTCAAATATTTATCAAGAATTTTATGATATTCAGATTTTTTTTCAGCTGAAAAATGTGCATAAATCAGCCCAATAGCATCAAATTGCTCATTTTCATATTTTAAATCTGTAAAATCCCCAACAACATAATCAATTTCTACGTTATTTTCTTTTGCTAATTTTTCCGCTTTAACTTTTCCTTGCTCACTCATATCAAAAGCAGAAACAGTCCATCCTAATTTTGATGCAAAAATAGCATTACGACCTTCACCTTCAGCTGGAAGAAGTATGTGCCCCGTTTTTAATTTAACTATTTGATTTTTAAAATAATCATTTGGTTCATTTCCGTACGCGTAGTCTTCTATTTTATATCTATTATTCCAAAATTCTTTCATTTTCTTTAATTATTTTCAACAAGGCATTAATCCAAAACTAGTTATAAAACCATATAAAACAGTCCTCTTACAACACAAAGTACCAACTTCTATTAGACTTAAAACCTTTAAAATTATTTTAATTTTTTATCTCAAAAAACTTTTTAATAAATAAAACAGCTACTTGAAAATTAATTAGAAATAGTGATTTTACTTAAAAAACAAATATAAGTTAAATTTACTGTACAAATATACCTGAAAATCAGAATAGATATTTTGAAATAAATCGCAAAAAAAGCCATATTTACTCTATTATTCATATTGATTTTTAGTTAAAGCAAATAAATACATTACTTTTGTTATTCATTTTAAGAATATTTGTAATGGATAAATTTGATGTAGCCGTTATTGGCTCTGGACCTGGTGGTTATGTTGCCGCTATTAGATGTGCACAATTAGGATTAAAAACCGCTATTATTGAAAAATATAATACGTTAGGTGGAACTTGCTTAAATGTAGGTTGTATTCCTTCAAAGGCACTATTGGATAGTTCTCATCATTTTTCTGATGCTCAAAAACATTTTGAAACGCATGGAATACAAGTTTCTGGGTTGAAAGTAGATTTTAAACAAATGATTGCTCGTAAAAATGAGGTTGTTTCACAAACTTCAGGCGGAATCAATTATTTAATGGATAAAAATAACATTACGCTATTTACAGGTGTAGGAAGTTTTTCTGATGCCACTCATATTGTAATTTCAAAAGCGAATGGAACTTCTGAAACCATTGAAGCTACAAATACCATTATTGCTACAGGTTCCAAACCTTCCACATTACCTTTTATTTCAATAGATAAAAAACGAATTATTACTTCAACAGAAGCGTTGAGTTTAACTGAAATACCAAAACATTTAATTGTTATTGGTGGTGGCGTTATCGGACTTGAATTAGGTTCGGTGTACAGCAGATTAGGTTCTGAAGTTTCTGTAATTGAATATATGCCAACTATTACACCTGGAATGGATGGAATGCTTTCAAAAGAATTACAAAAATCATTGAAAAAGCAAGGAATTAAATTTTTTACAAGTCATAAAGTAACTTCCGTAGAAAATAA
>JAGPIQ010000175.1 GCA_018054895.1 Lutibacter sp.
TTTAGATCTGCGACAGTAGGATTGTCAATTGCGCAAAAATTTTGATCACTGTTAGCAGTCGGGGCAGGAGGAGGAGTGCTAATGTAAACAGTAGTGCTAGCTCTTTCAACACTTTCACAATACAATAAGTCTTTTTGGGATGCCCAATATTGCTTCCCGTTTTCTAGAATTTCAGTAGGTGGTAATTGGGTTTCAGAAGTCTTACTATCATACCAAGCAATCTCCGTTCCATCAGCTACCAGATCATATATAGTTGGGGGTAATACAGAACAAAGGAATTGCTCTAGAGCTACTGTTGGAGGTGGTGGTTCTGATATAGTTACCACTGTGAATGCTCTTTCACTTGCACATCCATCTATAGTTTGTTGAACCCAATAACGACCTGTCGATAAAAGTGTTGTGCTAGGTAATGCAGCACCTCCTGTTTGTGCGCTGAACCACTCAATGTTTTCTCCTTTAGCTCGCAATGAAGCAATAGTTGCTCTGTCTACAGGACAAAACCCAACAAATGTATTAAATTCTGTTGGTTTTGGTGTGTCGCATTGACCGTATGATTGCAATGAAAATGCAAACAAAAAAAGTACACACAACATCATTTCGTAGAATAATGAATGAGTTGTTTTTTGCATAGAGTCTCTATTTGGCATTTTTTAAAAGTCTAAATTTTTTAATAATTAGCGTAAATTTAATAAAAAAATACCATTTGTTATTAAAAAATAACCATTTACTATAAAATATCAACTATTTGTAAGGCAGGGCTTTGGGATATTGGCTTTTGTAAATTGAAAAATTATTTTTAACTCTTATTATAGTTTATGTACCTTTGAAGTGATAATTAAAAATATATGAATTTACATTTTATTGCTATTGGAGGGAGTGCAATGCACAATTTAGCATTGGCATTGCATACTAAAGGATACAAAATAACAGGAAGTGACGATACTATTTTTGAACCGTCAAAATCTCGTTTAGAAAATAAAGGTTTGTTGCCAGTTGAATTTGGTTGGTTTCCAGAGAAAATCACTTCAAATATAGATGCTATTGTTTTAGGAATGCACGCCAAAGGAGATAACCCTGAATTGTTAAAAGCGAAAGAATTAGGATTGAAAATTTATTCGTATCCTGAATTTTTATATGAGCAATCTAAAAATAAAACACGAGTTGTAATTGGTGGTTCTCATGGAAAAACGACCATTACTTCCATGATTTTACATGTAATGAATTATCATACTATTGCTGTTGATTACATGGTTGGTGCACAATTGGAAGGTTTTGACACGATGGTTCATTTAACAGAGGAAAATGAATTTATTGTTTTAGAAGGCGATGAGTATTTATCGAGTCCAATAGATTTACGTCCAAAATTTCATTTATACAAACCGAATATTGCCTTACTAAGTGGTATTGCTTGGGATCATATTAACGTTTTTCCAACTTTTGAAAACTATGTAGAGCAATTCTCTATTTTTACAGATTCGTTGACCAATGGAGGTATTATGGTATATAATATTGAAGATGAGGAAGTGAAAAAAGTAGTTGAAAATTCTGAAAGTCCTATTAAGAAATATCCGTATGAAACTCCAGCATATACAATTGTAAATGGAACTACGTTTATTGAAACCTCCGAAGGAGAAATGCCTTTGGAATTTTTCGGAAAGCATAATTTACAAAATATGGCAGGTGCAAAATGGATTTGTCAACACATGGGTGTAAATGAAGATGAATTTTATGAAGCCATTGCTAGTTTTAAAGGTGCAAGTAAGCGATTAGAAAAAATAGCAGAAAATAAAACTTCCGTTGTTTTTAAAGATTTTGCACATTCACCAAGTAAAGTGGAGGCGACTACCAAAGCGGTTAAAAATCAATATGCAAATAGAAGAGTATTGGCTTGTTTAGAGTTACATACTTATAGTAGTTTAAATGCCAACTTTCTAAAAGAATATGAAGGCGCGTTGGATGCTGCGGATGTTGCAGTTGTTTTTTATTCGCCGCATGCTCTTGAAATTAAAAAGCTGGAAGTTATTACTGAACAGCAAATAAAAGAAGCTTTTAATAGAACAGATTTAATAATTTATACCAATCCAACAGATTTTCAGGAATATTTATTCAAACAAAATTTTGAAAATACAGCATTGCTTTTAATGAGTTCAGGAAATTATGGAGGTTTAGATTTTAATAAGTTTAAATAATTGTTGTTGTATTAATTTTAAAAAAAAAGATATTTTAGTCTTTTTATTTTGTTATCTTTGTTTAGATTAAATCTAAATAAGATGAAGATTACACAAAATACAAAAATTTCAGTTTTAATTAAGGAAAATAAAGATGTTATTGATACCATTGCATCAATAAATTCACATTTTAAAAAATTAAAAAATCCTATATTACGAAGAGCTTTAGCACCAAGAGTTACCGTTGCTGATGCATCTAAAATTGGAGGTGTTTCTGTTGAAGTATTTCTAAATAAATTAAAAGATATTGGGTTTGAAATTGAGAATGAAATTGAAAAAAAATCAGAAAAAGAAGTCATAATTATGGATAAAAGGAATGTGTTAAGTTTTGATGTTCGTGAATTAATTTCAGGAGGAACAGATCCTTTTAAGGAAATTATGCAAAAAATAAAACTTTTAAAGGAGAACCAAACGTTGGAAATTATTAACACGTTTGAGCCTATTCCTTTAATAAATGTTTTAAAATCAAAAGGGTTTACTTCAGAAGTAACGAGAAAGGAAGGTTTAGTATATACTTATTTTCAAAAAAATAATAAGGATTTTAGTTTTAATGAAGCTGTTTCAACTTGTGAAACTAATCAAGATTTTGATAGTATTTATAAAACCTACATTGGTAAAATGGAATATGTAGATGTTCGTCATTTAGAAATGCCAGAGCCAATGACTACGATTTTACAAAAACTGGAAACATTGTCGGAAGGGTATTGTTTATTAGTAGATCATAAACAGATTCCTCAATTTTTATTACCCGAATTAAAAGAGAGAAACTTCGAAATTTTTTACAATACAATTGATGCAAGCCATATTCAATTATTAATTAGAAAAGCATAATGAATGGTTTACAAACAAATAATGCACCGCATAGCTCAGTAGTTGTTCCCCATTTTATATTTGGAGCAGTTAGTTTTTTTATCGTTGCATTAATGTTAGTGCTCTCAAGTTCTAGTGTGTTAGAAGTTTATTTTAACACCAAATTAATTGCCATTACACATATGGCCATTTTAGGTTGGGCAATTATGATTGTTTTTGGTGCTTTGTACCAACTAATTCCAGTAGTTTTTGAAACCGCTTTGTTTAGCGAAAAATTAGCCAAAGTTACTTTTTGGATGGCCGCTTTTAGCGTGCTATTTTTAAGTTATTCTTTTTGGGTGGCTTCATTTTCAGTATTGTTGCCGTATGCTTCGGTGTGTATGTTTGTTTCTTTATTGCTTTTTGTAATAAATGTATTGCTTTCTTACCGTAAATCCGAAATCAAAAACTGGTCGTCTAAATTTGTAATAGCAGCCATTATTTGGTTGCTATTAACCGAACTTTTAGGAACATTAATAGCTTTAAATTTTAAATTTAATTTTTTAAGTGAAGCTCATATTCATTATTTAAAAATTCACGCAACCATTGGTTTTATTGGGTGGTTTTTACTATTAATTATTGGTGTTGGTTCTACTTTAATACCAATGTTTTTAATCTCTCATCAATTGAATTTTAAGAAGTTAAAAGCGTCATTTTTTTTAATAAATTCAGGGTTGATTGGTATTGCTTTTAATTGGTTTTTAATAAATAACTCAGCTTTATTAGGTCTTTTTTGGGCTTTTGTAGCTGTTGGTGTACTGTTTTTCGCCTCATTTATTTATGATTCCTACAAAAAAAGAATGCGTAAAAAATTAGACGTTGGCATGCAATATTCTATGTTGGCAATAGCATCGGTTCTTTTACCAATTATAATTAGTAGTCTGCTTATTTTCGGTTTTAATTTAGAATTTGAAATGTTATCACGCATAGTTGTATTTTATGGATTTTCAATAGTATTTGGCTTTATAACGACCTTAATTTTAGGACAAACGTATAAAACGCTGCCTTTTATTATTTGGTTAGATAGGTATAAAAAACTCATTGGAAAAACCAAAACACCTTTACCACGTGAATTATATTCAGAAAAAATAGCAAGCATACAATTTTACGTGTATTTAACTTTTATAATTACCCTTCCAATTGGAATTTTATTAAATAATTTAGTTTTAGTAAAAATTGGAAGTATCGCCTTATTATTAGTCACAATTTTATACAATATAAACGTGTTTAAAATTATTTTTCACAACGTAAAACCAATTAAAAATGAATAAAACTGAAATAGCAGAATTTGAATTAGCAACGTTAGAACTGTTAAAAACAGTAATGGATCCTGAAATTGAAATTAATATTGTTGATTTAGGGTTGATTTACGAATTGTATTATGATGGAGCTCAAAAAATAAATATATTGATGACATTTTCTACACCTGCTTGTCCGCTTGGTGAAACCATTATTTCAGGTATAAAAGAAACCATAAAACTAAAACATCCAACTTTTGAAACGGTTGTTGATGTTGTTTTTGATCCACTTTGGAATAATAGTATGGTAAGCGAGGAAGGTAGAAAAATACTAGGAATGTAAATTAGAAATAACCTTTAAAAATGGAATAAATAAGTTACTTATTTATTCCATTTTTTTTGTAGCATATAAAAGTCCTAAACCAACAATTAA
>JAGPIQ010000059.1 GCA_018054895.1 Lutibacter sp.
TAAGCCAGAAGCACAAAAGCAGCATGAATATTTGTATTGGGAATTTCATGAAAAAGGAGGAAGACAAGCAGTAAGAAAAGGAAAATGGAAGGCTGTAAAATACAATGTTTTAAAACAACCAAATGCGCCTATTGAATTATATGATCTTTCACAAGATGTTGGTGAAAAAAATAACATTGCAAGTAAACATCCTGAAATAGTAAAAGATATGGAGCGTATTTTAAAAGAAGCAAGAACACCTTCGGATGTTTTTACATTTAGTCAAAATACCTTCGTAGCGGATTAATAACTGAAAATAATTATTTTAAGAATAAATTTTAAAGTGAATTTATAAATTAAAGTGTTAACATTGAATGATATGAATATATTAAAAAAAATAGCATTCCTTTTAGCTATAGGTTACTCAACAGTATCCTTTTCTCAAGTTAAGCTTCCATCATTTTTTAGCAGTAACATGGTGTTACAGCAAAATACCTTAGTTTCTATTTGGGGAACTGATAAAGCGAATATAGAAGTTGAAGTAGTAGGAAGTTGGGGTAAAAAAGCGACAGTAAAAACGGATAAAAATGGTAATTGGAAAGTGAAATTGAACACGCCAATTGCAGACAAAACACCCTATACCATTCATATTAAAGGAACCAATGAAGTGGTTTTAAATAATGTGTTAATGGGGGAAGTTTGGTTGTGTTCAGGACAATCAAATATGGCTATGGCACTTAAAGGTTTTAATTTAAGTCCAATAACAAACAGTGCTGAAGCCATTTTAAACGCTAAAAATAATAACATTCGTTTTTTTACAGCAGAACGAAATGCAAGCTTAGCTCTTGAAAATAATGTTACTGGTGAGTGGCAAATTGCGAGTCCTTTAACGATAAAAGATTTTAGTGCTACAGCGTACTTTTTTGGGAAAAAAATAGAAAGTGTTTTAGATATTCCTGTCGGATTAATTCACACTTCTTGGGGAGGTTCAAAAGTGGAAGCTTGGATGGATATGCAAACGCTCTCTAATTTTAAATCTATTAAATTACCAGATGCGCTTCCAGAAAAACAGCAAAACCAAACGCCAGCATTATTGTATAATGCTATGATTCATCCTTTTGTTGGTTATAGTATGAAAGGAGTAATTTGGTATCAAGGAGAATCGAATGTTTCAGATCCAAAAGGTTATAAAGAATTATTTCCTGCCATGATTAAATCGTGGAGAGAGAAATGGAATCAAGGAGATTTTCCATTTTATTTTGTTCAAATTGCTCCAAATAATTATAAACAAGGAAATTCCGCATTCTTAAGAGAAGCACAATTAGAAACCATGCAAACTGTACCAAATACAGGAATGGCAGTTACGCTAGATGTTGGAAATTGTAATAATATTCATCCTAGTGAAAAAGAACCAATAGGAAATAGACTCGCATTTTGGGCTTTGTCAGAAACCTATGGTATTAAAGGTATTGGTTATAATGGACCCATATACAAGGAAATGGAAATAGTTGAAAAAGGGAAAATTAAAGTGCGCTTTAATTTTGTTCAAAATGGATTATATGTGAAAGGGAATGAATTGTCTGGATTCGAAATAGCAGGTGAGGATAAAGTTTTTCACCCTGCAAATGCACAAATTAAAGGCGATAAAACGGTGGAGGTTTGGTCGGATATTGTTACAAATCCAGTAGCGGTAAGGTATGCTTTTAATAATTGTGTTGAAGGCTCGTTATTTAATACGGAAGGGTTACCTGCTTCATCATTTAGAACAGATAATTGGGAGAATTAATAATAAAGTAAAATAGGAGTAGCGTGTTTTTTTGTTTGAAAAAAGACACGCTATTTGTAATAATAGATCAGTATGTTAAAACGTAGAAATTATAGTGTAAAACAGCTAATTAGTGTAGCCTTATTTTTTATAGGATGTACATTTGTTGGAAATAGTCAAAGTAAAAAAAATCAAATAGATACCAGAGTTAGGTCAAGTTTTAATTCAAATTGGAAATTCATTCAAAATGATATCACAGGAGCTGAACAAATTGAGTTTAATGATGCTTCGTGGCGTACATTAAATTTACCGCATGATTGGAGTATAGAAGGAGCATATGATGAAAAAAATCCAATGGGAGATCAATGTGGGTATTTGCCTGCAGGTTTTGGTTGGTACCGAAAAACAATTACTGTTCCTGCAACGTGGAAAGGGAAACATGTAGAAATTGCTTTTGATGGTGTTTTTATGAACAGTACCGTTTGGGCAAATGGTAAAAAATTAGGAACCAGACCGTATGGCTGGGTTTCATTTGCCTATGATATTTCTGAAATTGCTCAAACTTCAAAAGAAATAACATTTGCAGTGCGTGTGGATAACGACAAGCAACCATCAGCACGTTGGTATACAGGAAGCGGTATTTATGCACATACTTGGATTGATGTAAAAAATAATAATCATATTGCTAATGATGGTATTTTTATTAAAACCGTAAAAAACAACATTTTTGTTGAAACGGATCTTTCTACCATTGATAAAAAAGTAAAAAAAGCAGTGCTCATAACTTCTGTTATTGATAAGGATGGAAAAATTGTGGCTACTGCTGAAAATAAAATAGTATCTAACACAGTAATTAAAACGAATTTAACAATAAATAATCCAACACTTTGGTCAACAAAAACACCTTATTTATATACGCTGAAAAGCGAATTGAAAATAAAAAAACAGGTAGTTGATGTTGTCGAAACTAAATTTGGAGTGCGTGATGTTGAGTGGATTGCCGAAACAGGTATGTGGTTAAATGGTGAAAATGTAAAACTTCAAGGAGTTTGTAATCATCAAGATGCTGGAGCTTTGGGTGCCGCTGTACCTGATAAAATTCTTCGTTTTAGAATTCAGCAATTAAAAAATATGGGTGTAAATGCTATCAGAACATCCCACAATCCGCAAACGCCTATATTTTATGATATTTGCGATGAGCTAGGAATGTTAGTGATGGATGAAATTTTTGATGGATGGAAGCAAAAAGCTAAAAATGATTACGGAGCACACTTCTTTAATGAATGGTGGAAACAAGATTTAACAGATTGGATAAAACGAGATAGAAATCACCCTTCCATAGTAATTTACAGTGTTGGAAATGAAACAGGAGGCGCTATTGCAAAAGATTTAGTGGAAGCTTGCAATGCTTTAGATCCTACACGTCCAGTAACTTCAGGGCATTCAGGTTCAGAGTTTATGAATGTTTTAGGTGTCAACGGAAGTAGTGAAAAGCAAGGGTTTTTAGAAGATTTAGAGAAAAACCAAGAAGGAAAAGTTTTTATTGGAACTGAAAATACACACACTTGGCAAGTTAGAGGTTATTACAGAACTAAAACGTGGTTTAGAGATGGTTTTCCAAACAAAAATCAAAGACCGTATGCGATACCAGATTTAACCGAAAATGAAGTGTTTACACATGATTGGGTTGATGCATTGGATAGAAAAAACAGAAAACAAATTTTTAATTCGAGTTATGACAATGCAACGGTACGTGTATCATCTCGTTTAAATATTGCACAATTACGTGATATTCCAGCCTATGCAGGTTCATTCCGTTGGACAGGTCACGATTATATTGGTGAAGCAGGGTATGTACATGGTGGTTGGCCTTTTAAAGCATTTATGGGTGGTGCTATTGATTTGGCAAACTTCGAAAAAGATTTGTATTATTTATACCAAAGTCAGTGGACAACAGAGCCAATGGTTCATATTTTACCACATTGGACACATCCAAAAGTTGAATTAGGTACAGAAATTCCTGTTTGGGTATATTCTAATTGTGATGAGGTTGAGTTATTTTTTAATGACACTTCATTAGGAAAATTAATTCCTGGTAAAGATTGGGATAAAATGCAATGCCAATGGTTAGTTAAATGGCAACCTGGTACATTAAAAGCTGTTGGATATAAAAATGGTAAAATTGTTTCAGAAGAAATTATAAAATCGGCAAATACACCTTCAAAAATTAAATTATCTGTTGATGGAGAACCGTTGGGTACTATGGCAGAGGATATTGTACAAGTTAGAGTTACAACTACAGACAATGAAGATGTATTTTATCCATACGGAGAAAATAGAACATATTTTAATGTGTTAGGAGCTGGAAAAATTAAAGCTTTAGATAATGGAAGTCCAGTGGATGTGGAACAACATGTTGGTCCAAATCATAGAAATGCATTTTATGGTTTAACACGTGCATACATAGAATCTACAAATACTTCAGGAGCTATTAATTTGTTAGCGAGCTGTATTTTAGGGGAGAAAAAACAAATAACCTCTAATAAAGTAAGTATTGATACGAATATTCTTAATTTAAGAGGAAGTGAAATTTATCCTATAATTGAAATCTTTTATACTACAAACGGAGCTATTCCAACAGTAAATTCAACAAAATATACCACAAGTTTTGAAATAGCGCAAGAAACTATTGTAAAAGCATTAATAGTAATGGATGGTAAGTCAATTCAAATTTTAGAAGAACAATTCGGAAAAAATGAAGGGTTTACATGGAATGAAAATACAACGAGTTCTGAACAAATTGGAGAACAAGCAGAAGAAGCTACCATAAAAAACGGTAAAGTTTTAGCTAAAGGAGCAAACTTTAATGGTAAAGGCTATGCTGCTATGGATGAAAAAAGTGGAGCTTCAATAGTTTGGTATCAAGAAAATGATGGAGGAGCAGGTGATATAGATTTAGAAATAAAGTATAGTTCTAAAATTGAAGGGGCTTCTGGTACTTATATTAAAGTCACTATTAATGGAAAAGTAGTAAATAATAAACTTTTATTACCAAATACCGATAATTGGGGAAGTTCTTGGAAAACGGTAACTGTTCCAATTAAAATTAACCGTGGTGCAAATACTGTTAAATTAGAAACGCTTGAAAATAAAGGGCTTTTTGTTGATGAAATTATTTTTAAATAAGAATCAAGGCTTTTTATATTTTTTTAATTTTAAAAAAAGTTAACTAGTATAGAGGGTACTTGAAAATCAGTTACTTTTCAATAATTCATAAAAAAGTGATTAAATAAGACTTTGATTTTATTTAATCACTTTTTTGTTTTTTTAATTATGGTGTTTTACAAATAAAAGACGGTTACAAGCAGATGGTTTTCTTTCTACGGAACATGCGCTTAATATTGTATAACAATCGCTTAAACATTAAATAGTTATAATCATTTAAAAAAAGGTTGTGGTTATACAAAAACGAAACTTGGAAATTATACAACTATTGAAGAAAATATAGCTTCGTAAAAAAGATAATTAATTGAGGTAGGGTCAAAAATTAAATGTAAAGGATGATATTTTTAAATTTTTAAAATTAATTTTAGCTTTTTTTCTTTCGTTCTTTTTTATATCCAGTATTTACAATAAAAAACGTAATGGCCGTAATAATCTATGTTTTACGCTGTAAATAATAGCTCAAAGCAACATTTTTATCCCTTAATTGAGAAATTTTAATCTTAAATTAAAGTTAAATTTGTCCTAATACTAAATGACAATTGTGTTTTTTCAAATAAAATAGGGGTAAAAACCACACAAGAATCATCTTAATCAATTATCAAAAAAAATTAATTTAAACTAAACTTTAATTATTATGATTGTAAAATTTCAATATTCTATTAATTCAGAAAATTTAAATTTATGAAGAAACTCAACTTATTTTTATTATTAATATCTATTTCCTGGGGTTCTTATGCTCAGGATGTAATAAAAGGTATTGTAAAAGGTGCGGGTGGAATTCCCTTACCAGGAGTTAGTGTACTTGAGAAAGGTACACAAAACGGAACAAGTACAGATTTTGATGGTGTATACGAGATAAAGGTTTCTCGAAATGCTACGCTAGTTTTCTCTTATTTAGGGTTTAAAAACCAAGAAATTAAAACAGCTGGAAAATCTAGTACTGCTAATGTTTTACTAGCAGAAAATACAGAAACTCTTTCAGAAGTTGTTGTTATTGGTTACGGAAAACAAAAGAAAGAAAGCGTTTTAAGTGCCATTAGTCAAGTAAAAGGAGACAAGTTATTAGAAACAGGTTCTTCTAATATTGCGAATGCCTTAAGTGGTGTTGCAGCAGGGGTTAATGTTGTTCAGTCTTCTGGGCAGCCCGGAGCAGATGATGGTCAAATTTTTATACGTGGTAATTCAAATCCATTAGTTTTAATTGATGGAGTAGAAATTGTAGGTGGATTTTCTAATATAGATCCAAGAGATGTAGAATCCGTAAGTATCTTAAAAGATGGGGGTGCTACAGCTGTTTATGGTATTAGAGGAGCCAACGGGGTTATAATTATAACAACGAAACGTGGTAAAATAGGAAAGCCAAAAGTTAATTTTACCAGTGAATATACTGTGAAAACAATGTCTGATGAACCAAATATGTTAAATGCTTATGAAGCTCAAAATGCATACAATGTTGGTCTTTTAAATGATCAAGCGTACCTTAGTGGGTATTCTTCAGCATCAGATTTAGCTCATTGGAGAGATGGAGATTTACCATATACTTTTCCAAATACAGATTGGCCAGCAGCTGTGTTAAAAAAATCAGCTAGAAGTTTTAATCAAACGGTATCTATAAATGGTGGAACAGATTTTGTAAAATATTACGCATCTGCAGGATATTTACAAGAAGGAGATATTTTTAAAACAGAAAAATATCATAACTACAACCCAGAATATACTTTTGACAGATATTCATTTAGAGCAAATTTAGATTTTACTATCTCTAAATCAACAACCCTAAAAACAAGTGTTAGTAGTCGTTTAGAAGATAGAAATGGAGCGGGAAATGGTAATAGTCCTAATGTTTTACAAGTATACACTTCACCTCCAGGTTCTATAGTACCTTATTATCCAGCAGAAGTTATGGAACAATATCCAGATCCATTGTATCCTGATGGGTATTCTCAGATTAGATTTGGTACTGGTGAAAATCTTTATAACGGTATTAATAATAATGGCTCTACAAACACCTTGAAAACGGTGTTTTCTATAGATTTTGAATTAGATCAAAAGTTAGATTTTATCACAAAAGGATTAGAATTTGTAGGGAAGTATAACTATATCAGTACGTATACTACAAGTAGTAGTGTGAAGTTTGATGGTTCATTATTAGCGCCTAGACCAGACACCTATAGATTAGAACGTGATGGAACTTGGTTTTCTTTTGAAGGTAGAAACTATGAAGCTCCTTATGATTACAATGTAGGTAATGAAGATATTGATTATAATAGCGAAATTGGTTATGTAAGTGCAAGATTATCGTATGATAGAGATTTTGGATTACACAACGTAGCAGGATTAGCGCTTTTTAGTAGAAATAAAAAATTAACAAATACACAATATCCTTTTTATAATGAAGATTGGGTAGGACGTGCGAGTTATAATTATGATGCTCATTACTTTTTTAGTGCTAGTGGAGCTTATAATGGTGATGAAACCTTTGCAGAAGGATATCGTTTTAAATTTTTCCCATCTGTAGAAGTAGGGGTTAATTTAGCGAAAGAAAAATTTGTACAAGATAACATTCCAGCACTTAATAACTTTAAAGTTAGATATTCTTATGGTGAATCAGGGTCTAAAGAAGGACTTGGTAGCAATCGTTGGCAATATTTAAGTTTTTATGATTATGGAACAGATGCCAATGCGAATAGACTTAATAGTAGATATTGGTTTGGTGAAGATAGAAATGAAAGGCTTACTACCATAGAAGTATCTCAATTAGGAAATACATCACTAACTTGGTCAACGGTTGCAAAACAAAATATAGGAGTAGATTTTGGTTTGTTTAAAAACAAAATTTCTGGAGAGTTAGATTTCTTTCAGGATAAAAGAACAGATTTAATTAATAGACCTTCAGCAACTATTCCAGCTTATTTTGGTTCAGATGTTGCATTGCCTTTTGCTAACTTAGGAGAATCAGAAAGTCATGGTATTGATGTTTCATTAACATATAAAAATACAACTTCTTACGGGTTAAAGTATGCAATTACAGGTTCTTATGGTTTTTATGAAGATCGTATTGTTATGAGTGCTGCTGATGGTGCTGGTACTCCAGAATATGCTAAAGTAGCAGGAAAACCAAATGGAGCGATAGCTTTAATACAAACTGATGGTTATTTTCAAAACATAGACGAAGTTGTAAATTATGCAAATATTGCAGGTAACCCTGGTTTAGGAGATTATAGATATGTAGATTATAATGCTAACGGATCTGTAATTGCAGGTTCTTTAGAAGATCAAGTAAGGTTTGATTTACCTACTTCACCTAAAAATAGCTATAGTCTTAACTTAAATCTTAATTATAAAGCTTGGTCTATGAGTGCTTTAGTTAATGGTATTGAAGGGCATAAAGGTCTTGTTAATGAAAGTTTATCATACCTTTTACCTGACGGACAAGCGTCTGGGCGTTTTGATCAATTAGATTATTGGACACCTACAAATACAGATGCTAAATACCCAGCATTACACATTCTTACGGATCCTAACTTATCATCAGGTCATTCATCAAGAATTGTAGATTTAGATTATATTAAATTAAGAAGTTTAAATTTTGGATATACGTTTGATATGAGTAAACATAAAAACATTAGTAGTTTAAAATTATATCTTAACGGAAGTAACCTATTTACTCTTTCTAACTTTGATTATGGAGATCCAGAAGGAAATAGTCCAGGTAGTTATCCTATTTTAAGAAGGTTTAATCTAGGACTTAATATAAGTCTTTAAAAATTTAATTATTATGAAAATAAATAAATATATAGGTGTTTTATTAGTAGCTACTCTTTTCTTTAGTTGTGAAGATTACTTAGATAAAGTACAAGAATTCGAAGGTTTACAGCAAGACGATGTTTTTAGTGATATTGTTTTAGCAAAAGCTTTTTTAGACGGAGGTTATGCAAAGTTAATAACAGATGTGAGTGCCAAAAATGGAAATGCAGATTTCCTTCCAGATATGACAATGGCTGGAGAAGGATATCCAGGAAGGTTAGATAACGAAGTGCCAGAAGTATATAACTTTTATGCACAAGGAGATTATTTAAGTTTAATGAACTGGAATCCTAACAATGGTCATGCTCCAAATTTTGTAAATAGATATTACGAATCTTGGAAAGGGATTAGAATTGTAAATAGCTTTCTAGAAAATGCGGATTTAATTAAAAATGGTACAACTGAAGAAGTAAATAGACTAAAAGGACAAGCCTATTTCTTAAGAGCATTCTTTTATCATTTAATTACAAAACGTCATGGAGGATTAATCTATTTAAAAAACAATTTAGACCTTAATGATCCATTAGATAGAGAAAGAGAAACGTATGAAAGTAATTTAGCTGATATTATAGAAGATGTAAATTTAGCGATAGACTTACTTCCAATTAGATGGGAATCAGAAAACGTTGGGCGTCCTACAAAAGGGGCTGCAATGGCTTTAAAATCTCGTGTTACATTATTTGCTGCAAGTCCTTTAGTAAATACAACAAACAATAAAAAAGCGTGGGAAGATGCAGCAATTGCAGCTTCAGAGTTAATTAACTACGCAAATACGAATAGCTTATATATGCTTGCAGATGCTAGTGGAGCAGCAAATTTACAGGTTGGGCACAATGGAGCAGATTTATTTGTTGCAGAACCAGAGGCGTTAAAAGCTTATAGAAATATTTTTGTAGGTCCAGGAGTAACAAAAGTAATTCCAAGTGAAGTTATTTTTTCGGAAGTAAATGAGGGAATTATTGTATCTGGAGGCTTATTACACCCAGAACCAAGACTTGGTTTAACCGTTGGTTATGATATTATTAAAGGAAATGGTAACCCAATGAACATTGGAGCAACTTCTAATTTTATAACGTTGTTTGAAACTAAAAATGGTTTGGCAATAGAGGATGATGCTTCGTACAATCCACAAGAACCATTTATTAATAGAGATCCAAGATTTTACAATACTATTTTATTTGATGGTGTGCCATGGGAACACACAACAGCTGGAGCGATAAACGGTACTGGTTTTGCTGATTTGGCAGTTGTTAATAAAAAAGGAAAGAGAGGATTGGATTTAGTAGATCCAACAGTTTCTGGAGCAGCGTTGTGGAGAGTTATGAATTTTACAGGTTTACGCATTAGAAAATGGATTCCAAACGGACTTTGGTGGAGAGGTGGTTTTAATGGTAATTTTGATTTCCATGTAAACAATAACATCTTTAGAATGTCTGAAATTTATTTAAATTATGCAGAAGCGGCCAATGAAGCATACGGACCAACAGGAAGAGCTCCTGGAGCAAGTTTATCAACCTTAGAAGCTGTTAACAAAATTAGAAATAGAGTAGGGATGCCAAATGTAAATAGTATGTATTCAGGATCTCAAGATCTTTTAAGAAAACGTATTAGAAACGAACGTGCTATAGAGTTAGCATATGAAGGACATAGATATACCGATTTAAGAAGATGGAAAACAGCACATTTACCAGAAAACCAAAAAGTGGAGTTTTTAGAAATGCGTTGGCAAGGTGGTGAATCATCAATCTATCCTTCAGGTTATAGTTATGATTATATTGATCAGGCAGATAAAAGAAAAACGTTTACAGACAGAAATTATTGGTGGCCAATTCCTAGTTCAGAAATTGAAGCAGTACCATCATTTAAACAAACAACTGGCTGGTAATATTTATTTTTCTAGATAAAATTATATAAATTATTAAAAGAACATAGGCATGGTAATTATTTTATTTCAAAAAAATAAATATATGCAACTTAAAACAATAAAAAACGGATGAAACTAACCTTAACAGAATTAAAGATTTTTATTTTCTGCTTAATTAATATACTAGCTATTAATAGCGGTGTCGCTCAAAACGCACCTCTAAATAGTTCAGCTATAAAAGATTCGCTACAAATAAAAAGTAATGACGACATTTTTGAAACTCCTTTTGGGACTTTCAATTTAAGTCAAACAACAGGGGCTGTATTTAGAATTTCTGGAGATGAACTTCGAAAAAAAGGAGGCGATAATCTAGCAGAATCCCTGAGAGGAAGAGTACCAGGTCTTAGAATTGTAAGAGGTTCTAACACACCAGGTAATGATGGAGGCTATTCTTTTATTTTAAACGGAGGAACACCTTTTGTTTTGGTTGATGGTCAACCAAGAGGATTACAAGTAGATTTAAGAGAAGTGGAAGAAGTAATAGTACTAAGTGACGCTACGTTTAACTCACTTTTAGGAACATTAGGAGATAACGGTCTTATTTATGTAGTATCTAAAGGAGGAAAACCTGGTAAACCTACTATTGAAGCAAGTTACGAAAGAGGAATTAATACAGCTTCACGTTTGCCAAAACTGTTATCCGCATCAGAATATGCCACAGTTATTAATAAGGCAGCTAATAATGATGGTTTGGCAGATATGTATAGCGCAGAAGCTATTGCAGCCTATGCAAATGGATCAGATCCTATTAAATATCCAAATGTAGATTATCAAGATACTTTTCTAAATGATTTTTCTACAACTAATTCGGCTTCTTTAAATATTTATGGAGGTCAAGAAACGGTTTCTTATAGTGCTTTTATTGGCTATTCAAATTGGAAAGGTTTAGAAAAAGTAGGGAAGCAAATAGATGGAAATGATATTACTTTTAGAACTAAAATTAAAGCACAAATGAATGATTTTGTGCAAGCTCATGCAAGTGTTTATGGTAAATTTGGAGTAAATAATAGACCTGTAATAGGGGCGGATGATACTTTTAATAAAATATCTAGCACACCATCAAATGCATTTCCTTTACAATTAGGTGATTCTACGTATATTGTTAGTAACCAATATGGGTCTAACTTATTATCAGAATTAGAAAAAGGAGGTACAAGAACAGATTATTCTGCAAATATGATTTTTGACTTAGGATTAGATTTTGATTTTAAAGATTATGTTTCAGGTCTTAAATATCAAACGTATCTTATGATGAGAACAAATAATTCTCAAGTATTGTTAGCTAATAATGCACCAGGATTAAGTACTATAGAATATTTGCAAGACATGCAAGGGAAAGATTCTTTAACCTTAAAATTACACACCAAAGAATATTTAGATCTTTCAATTGGAAGAAATTCAGGAGGAATACAAAGAGTTTTTACGTATGCAGGAAACTTTAGTTATTTAAAACAACTAAATGAAGGTGTTTTAAACCTAAATTTTAACCACATGTTATACTATGAGCCAAATAGAGTTGCAGCTCAACCAGATAAACGTAATTTAACGTTTAACTTAAATGGTTCATTTGCACTACAAGATAAGTACATTATGTATGCAAACTTAAATACAAGCTCTAGTAATAAATTTACAGGGAAAAATAGAACCGCAATTTTTCCAACGATTGGTACGGCTTGGGTAGCATCTAATGAAGACTTTTTAAAAGATAGTAATGTAATAGATTATTTAAAATTTAGAACTTCTTACGGTGCTGTTGGTACAGAATATACAGCATCTTCCTATTATTATATTGATACTTATGCAGGTGGAAATAATAGTGGTACTGCATACTTTGGTGACAGTAATAATATACAAAATAAGTTTGGTTATAGCTTATCTCAATTAGCAAATGAAGATATTAATTGGGTTGTTTACAATCAAATGTTTGCAGGGTTTCAATTAAAAATGTTTAAAAAATTAAACATAGACTTTAATTATTTTAATATTGAAATTAATGGTCAAGTTATTAGAGCTGGTGAATTATATGCTGATGCTTTAGGAAATGATACCTATTTACAACAAGTAAATTATACCAATAGAACGAATAGAGGTTTTAATACTAACTTTATATTTAACGATAAAGTAGGCGATTTTAATTACTATATTGGAGCAAATGCTGGATTTAATAAAATAACAAAAGACAGAATTGCAGAAGCAGCATATCCAGATGTATACAGATTGCAACAAGGGCAGGCAGATGATAATATTGTAGGTTTAATATCTGATGGTCTTTTTACAGCAGAAAATATTAGTAGTGCTTTACCTCAATTTGGAAATGTACAAATAGGAGATATTAAATATGTAGATCAAAATGGAGATAATGTGATTGATGAAAGAGATCAAAGATCTATAGGTAATAGCAGTCCTAGATTAAACTACGGAATTAATGCAGGTTTTGAGTATAAAGGATTTAATTTTGACGTTGTAGGGATGGGAGTTGCTGGTTATGATATGAATATGAACTCAATGGCTTATTATACACACTATGGTTTAGGAACTTATTTTGCAAGTGTAAATAGTGATTTACCAAATGGGAATGCAAATCCTAGACTTAGTACAAGCAAAAGCGTGAATAATTATGTAAATTCAGATTATTGGACGCTTGATGCAAGTTATTTCAGAATTTCTAATTTAGAAATAGGATATACCTTACCAGAATCTTTAGTATCTAAAAGTCCATTAAGTGATGTAAAGGTGTTTTTAAGAGGTAATAATTTAGCGTTATTCACTAAAATGGATGATTTAGATCCAGAGGATATTAGAGCGGGTGTTTTTGAATACCCTATGATGAGAACATTCATTTTAGGTACTTCAATTAGATTTTAATAAAAGATAATGGTTAAAAAATATAAAAACATGAAATTAAATAATAATAAAATATTAGTAATTTTAGCCTTGTCGCTTTCCGTGTTTGGATGTAGTGATTTTTTAGAAGATCCAATTCAATACACAGGTGAAGAAGAGGTTATAAGCTCAGGAACCCGTTCTCGTGGAATAATAGATGATATTTATACAGATTATTCATTTAAATATTTTGAAGATTTTTCAGTAGAATATCTTACAGATAACGGTGTTTTAAATTCTGGAGAAACAGAATTAGCAACAGGTTATTGGGGGCCAACAAGTAACCCTTATAATTATGTTTGGAAACAGTCCTATAACAATATCAGACAAGTTTACCAATATATAGAATTGGTTCATGAAACAGGTCTTCCATATTATCCTGCAGTAGGAGATGCAACTTTAAACGAAAATATACTTAATAGATATTATGGAGAAGCGTTCTTTTTAAAAGCTTGGGCAGAATGGGAATTGCTTAAAACATTTGGAGGTCTTTCTACAGATGGGCAAATGTTAGGTTTTCCTATCGTTAATGGAATTTTAGAAGATGAAGCGTATGCTTTATTAAAAAGAAATACCTACGATGAATGTGTAACACAAATTAATGCAGATTTAGATGTTGCCATAGAGTATCTTCCATTAATTTATACAGGTCAAGGAACAGTTAACCCTGGTTTAAATGCTGTAGAGGTTGGTAGAGCAAGTGGTTTAGCTGCTTATGCATTAAAAGCTAAAGTAGCATTAATGGCGGCAAGTCCTGCTTTTAACCCAGCTAATGACAAAGCTAAATGGGAATTAGCCGCTAAATATGCACAAGAAGTAATTGTGAAAAACGGAGGACTAAAAGACTTAAAAGCGTTTAATTTTAGCAGTGAAAATAATACGGATGATATTTGGAGATTGCGTAACAATAGACAAGATAATAGTTTAGAGAAAAGATTGTATCCTCCTACTTTATATGGTCAAGGAGAGGTAAATCCATCACAAAATTTAATAGATGCTTTTCCAGATTCTAAAGGATATCCTATAACAAATGCAGCGAGTGTTTTTGATGTAACCAATCCATACGCTTCAAGAGATGCACGATTTTATAAATTTGTATTTTATAATGGAGATCAATGTTTAGTTTCAGGAACATGTTCAGATTATAACCCTTTAGAAATTTATGAAGGTGGTAAAGATACTTTTGGTGGTTTTATTCCAAATGAAGGAACTAGAACAGGGTATTATTTAAAAAAGTTTTTAAGTAAATTAGATTTTGATCCTTCTTCTGTAGATGCAACAACAACGCTTCCAAAAGTGTATGTTCAATTAGGTCTTACAGAGGTTTATTTATCGTATGCTGAAGCCGTAAATGAAGCTTTTGGTCAGCCAACTGTTGTACCAGCAGGATTTAATTTTTCAGCTAAAGATGTTTTAGCAAAAGTAAGAAAAAGAGCAGGTTTGTCTTCAGATCCTTATTTAAATAGTGCTGCTGCAAATAGCGTAGATTTTAGTAAATTAGTTAAAAATGAAAGACGTATCGAACTTTGTTTTACAGGTGAAAGATTCCATGATTTAAGAAGATGGAAAGAAATTGTGAATACAGAGAATGTAAAAGGAGTAAAGGTTATTAAAAATCCGGATGCTACTTTTTCTTACCAAAATATAGTGGTAGAAAAAAGAGCTTACCAAGCTAAAAGTTACTACTTACCTTTACCTTATACAGAGTTATTATTAAATACTAACTTAAAACAAAACCAAGGATGGTAAAAATTTTAAATTCAAAGATTATGAATAAAAGCAAGTTAACAACTGTTACCCAATTCTTAGTGTTGGTTATTATTGTGGGATTAGGTTTTTCATCTTGTGCCTACGAAGATTTTATTGAAAATGAGTATGAATATACCGCAGTATATTTACCTAAAATGCAAATAGATCGTTCTTTTATTATGGGCGAAGGAATGCAAATAGGTGTAGGTGTTGTTTTAGGTGGTAGATTGTCTAATACAGAAGATGTAGAAGTAACATTTTCTTTACAAGATCAGTTAGTAAGTAATGCAGGGAAAGAAGTTTTACCTAGTACTCACTATCAACTTGTTGATGCAAATGGAAATGCTGCAAATAACAAAATAATAATTCCTGCAGGTCAAGTTCAGGGGTTTGTATATG
>JAGPIQ010000176.1 GCA_018054895.1 Lutibacter sp.
GGATCATTGTCTGCAATATCTTTTAATAAAGGGTTATTGGTTAACACTGCTTTTAATTCTTCTTTAGCAGCCTTTAGTTCGCTAATATTATTCCCTAATAATGAAACTGCCACTGGACTACCTCCAAAATTTCCACCAGATCCAAAAGTTAAGCTTTCCACACCATGAACTTTCCCAACTCTTTCCCGAATGGCATCTGTTATTTCTGGTGAAGAAAAATCACGCGCTTCACCTGGTAATAAATTTATGTCAAGACTTCCATTAGCTGAACCTGGGCCTATTCTTTTTATGATATTTTGAACAACGCTTTCATGAGAAATTTGTTTTCCTGTAAATTCTTCATTTATTTCCCAAGCAACTTTTTCAATTTCAGAAATAATAGAATCTGTAATCATTTCATTTGTTCCTTGAAGCATTTTTAAATCAATAGAAATTTTATCACTTGCTATAGAAGGAAAAAAAGAAGTTTTAACAACTCCACCGCCCAGAGCACCGATACTGATAATTAATAACGCAATAGGAATAGCAAAACCTAGTAATTTATGCTTTAAGAAAAACCGTAAATACGGCGCATACAAATTATCTCTTACATAAAATAGTTCAATTTCAGCTTTTTGATTGATAGAATAAAAAAAAGTATTTATCTTACTTCTTTTTTCTCCTTTTCGCTCTAAAGCCTTTGAATGCGCAATATGAGCTGGTAAAATAATTAATGCTTCTATTAATGAAACTAATAAAGTTAATATCACTATAAGACCAACTTCTCCAAAATTATCACCAATTCTACCATCTAAAAAGAAAAATGTTGAAAATGCAATAACGGTTGTTAAAATAGCTGAAACTACTGGCGAAATTACTTCTAAAGTACCATCGATTGCGGCTTGAATCGGAGATTTTCCTTTTTCATAATGGTGATAAATATTTTCGCCAATAACAATACCATCATCTACTAAAATACCAATAACTATAATCATTCCAAAAAGTGAAAAAATATTAATGGTAACTCCTAATTGAGCTGCAAAAATAAACATTCCGAAAAACGCAATGGGTATTCCTGCCGCCACCCAAAAAGCCAGTCGAATGTTTAAAAATAATGCTAAAAAAAACAGTACCAATAATACACCCATTCCGGCATTGGCTATCAATAATTCTGATCGTTGTTTTAATGTAATGGAGTTATCACTTGAAATATCAATTCTTACATTAGTATGCTCTTGATTAAATTTTTCTATATACTCCTTTACATTTTTTGCGGTTGAAAGTAAATCTTCACTATTGGTATTACTGACTGTAATGTTAATTGATTTTTTTCCGTTAAAATACAAACGATCTGGATTTTCAGACCACGTATCGGAAACAGAAGCAACATCACTTATCCGAATTATATTTCCTGAATCATCACCTCTAACTACTAAATTAAGGAGTTCATTTCCGTAATAATTCTTATTTCTAGCTCTAATTAAATAATCTTCACTATCGGTTTTTATATTACCTCCTGTAATTAATAAGTTTGATTTACTAACGGCGTTGGAAACTTCTGTAAATGATAAATTATAAGCTTGTAAATCACTTTCTCTAACTGCAATTTCAATTTCTTGATCTGGAAAACCCGATAAGCTCACTTGAGAAATCCCTTCAACCCCTCTTATATCATTTTCAATAGTTCGCGCATATTGCTTTAAGGTAGCTAATGAAATGTTATCTCCATATACAATTAAACTAATGGTTGATCTTATATTTTCAATTTTAGCAATAATAGGCGGTTCCATTCCAGACGGGAAAGATGGCACTCTGTCCACCGCATTTTTCACATCAGACAATACAACATCAATATTTTTTCCTTTTAAAATTTCTACATTTATACGTGCAGAATTTTCCATTGAAACAGATGTAACTCTATCAACTCCAACAATTCCTTTTAAATTGTCTTCTATTTTTAAAACAATACCTTCCTCTATTTCTTCAGGAGAAGCTCCTGGATACGTAACACTAATAGATATATTTCGCGAATCGACTAAAGGGAAAAAGGAAGATTTCATACCTAAAACTCCTGCAATTCCAAAACCTATAAAAGCAAAAATAAATACATTTACGGCAACAGGAAATTTTATAAAGTAAGCAATTACCTTTCTCATTTATTTAATTTTTTTATTAAAAATTTCAACTAACATTCCTACATAAGCGCCAGGTACAGGTTTTGATACTATTTTGGTACCATTTGTAATTCCAGATACAACAACCGACTTTTTATTTTCAAATATAGGTTGCACTTCAATTATATCTAAAACAGAATCTTTTACCACAAATAATTTAGAATTTTCTATCAATAAATTCCGTGAAACTTCAAAGGCATTTTCTTTTGGTTTAGCACTCAAGACCACTTCAACATATTGTCCTTCTTTTAAATCTTTTGAACTTACTTCAATAAATGCTTTAATAGTTTGCGATGAAGTATCTACTTTTCCATTTATTCGAACTACTTTTCCTACCCAAGAAGCCGTTTTTTCTAAGTTATAAAGTGTAACTTCTTTCCCAATTTCCAATAAATCATTAAATTCAGATTTTACAGAAACTCCTACTTCAAAAACAGAAGGATCAATATATTCACCTAATTTTTGTCCAATACGCACCAAAGTACCTGGGTTTACTAAAGATTCTGTTACAATTCCATTAAAAGGAGCGTTTAAACTATATTTACCAAGCTTCACTTCTAAATTTTTAACATTGTAATATCCCGTAACAATACCACGTCCAGAAACAAAAAACTTTTCTTTATCACTCGAAAATTCAGGTAATTTTTGAGTTGTTTTAGAAATACTGAAATTTTGCAAATAGTTTTGCCATTTCGCAGCACTTTCTGGAAAATCTAGTTTTATATCAGGAATAATAGCTGTAATAGCGTTGTATAAATTACTTTTTTGAGCTTGTAAATTTGCGTAAAACTCGTCGCTATTCATTTTCAAAATAGTTTCACCTTTATTAAAAGTAGTACCCGCTTTAAATTCTTTTGAAATTGGAACTAAAACCCCTTGAACTTCTGAAAATAATTCAATTTTATTTTTAGCAACTAAATTACCATTGGCAGTAATTACAATTGGAACTGAATGATTTTGAACTTCGGTTACAAAAACGGATTTAACTATCTTATTAATTTTTGGTTTTGGTTTTTGCTTATTATCTATTAAATTTTTTGCACCTAAAAAAGCTACAACCAGAAGCAATACGGCAAGAATTATTGAAATTGTTTTTCTCATTTTTAATAATAATTATTAATTTTTAAGTGTGATATTTTGTACTGTTTTAAATACCATTGATTTCTGTTCCATAACAGAAATAAGGCATATTAATAATGCTTTATTTTTAGTTGAAATAAAAACAAATTCATTTTGAATAATCCTTTGTTGTTTTTTAGCATGTGCTATTTTTTCATGTAAAAAGTCAACAAAATAATGACCTATTATGCTGTAGGTGGAAGTAATCCAAGGAGTTGTGGCTGTTTTGAAACTAGGATTATTGCGTACTATTTGCATGTGTAAGTTGCAAATATAAAATATATTACAATTAATTGTATCTGCAACTAATTATTTTTTCAATAAAAAAGCCGACTCAAAAATTAATTTGAGTCGGCTTTAGTTTTAATTGGGGATTGAATAAAAACTATTCAATTACAAATAATACATCATTTTTAGCAACAGAATCACCAGAATCATATTTAATTCCAGATAAAACTCCATCTTTATTAGCTTGGAAACTGTTCATCATTTTCATTGCTTCTAAAACCACAACAATATCACCTTCTTTAACAGCATCACCATTTTTAAATTTATACTCAACAATCATCCCTGGAATTGGAGATTTTACAGCTCCAGTAGTGTCGACCGCATTTTCTTTAGCATCTTTTTTCTTACGCATTGGTCTTGAAGAACCTTTTGCATTAGGAATAGATACGTTGAATTTTTCACCATCAACAAATACTTCCATTTCTTGCATAGAACCATCATTAGTACTTGCTCCAGAAGCAGATAATTCACCAGCTAGTGCTTTTCTAACTAATTCTGCCTCTTTTTTAACGTCGTCCATTGTTTTAGCCTTCATATCAGCAGGCATTTCATCAATACCATATTTGATTTTCAAAAACTTTTTACCAGTTACAGGGTACAATGCTAATAACACTTCATCATCAATATCTTTAGCTAAACCTTTAGCTGCTGCTTTTACAGCATCCATTTCTGGCTCTAAAATACTACCTGGTCTTACTTCAATATGTTGTTCACCTCTTGGGTAATCTTTTAAAGCTTTCTTTCTAAGTTCTGGGTTGATAGGTAACGTAGTTTTACCATATAAACCGTAACATAAATCTTTTACTTCTTGAGTAATACGAGAATATTCACCTTCATAAGTATCAAACAATACGTTGTTTACTGTTTGCACACCAACAATTTGACTTGTAGGAGTTACTAAAGGAATTTGTCCTAAATCTTTTCTTACTTTAGGTAACATTCTAAATACGTCATCCAATCTATCTAATGAATCCATTGCTTTTAATTGATTTACCAAGTTAGATAACATACCTCCTGGAGTTTGATGTAAAATTACATTCGTATCAATAATTG
>JAGPIQ010000005.1 GCA_018054895.1 Lutibacter sp.
ATATTGACCAACTATAAGGGTTAAAAATTTCAGTCTATTTTTTTTGAAAAATTGAACCGAATAAGTTTATTATTTCTCAAAAAAAACTTAAAACTTTTTAATTCATCCTTACTTCAATAATCAAAGCATCAAATTTTTATTGAGTAGTTACATTACTTAATCCTACAAATGCTCTTTTCACCTTTATTTTCCTCTATAAAAACAACTTCTCCTTGAACAAACTGATTGTTTACTTTAAAAAAATGAGTTGCAGGTTCTGGCATATCATGCACAACTAAAAGAGTGTACATTGTATCATCAACATATAAATTTACTGCTTCCACATCCTTCTCTGAAAGCAGCACGTTATTACGATTATACACAGGTGCTTTTTCAAACTTTAAACTCGTCTGATTTGGAAAATAAAGCAACGAAATAAAGGAACTAAATCCTGTTTCATTTTTAAATATTTCCGCTCTTTTATTTTTTAGCTTTAAATTATATTCTGGTGACATCCAAGAATCTGTTACCGTAATTTCTGCTTCATTAATTGGCTGAATTCTTAAATTATTTTTTGAAAATATTGTTGTTAATCCATTGTTCTGAATTTCAACATTATTGTCTGGAAAATTAAAATACTGCGAATATTTGTGGTTTCCGTTTGCAGAAAAACTATCGAAAATCAACCAAATATTAGGTTTTAAAAACAAAAATCTTCGTTTCATTGAAACTGGATCTTCTAATCTTTTGCATGCTATATTTTCAGCTTCCGCATAATCAAAATTAGTAGTTGATTTTGTATAAACACCTTGAGAACTCGCTTCGTAAGAATTTACCCAAGAATCTTGATAAACAGTATTGGTTAAATCATCAACACCCAAAGTATTATGGCTTTTATTATTTTTAAAATATTCGCGCCAAGTATTGTTTACATAAGTATAACGACCACCATCAATTAAATAATCCCGACCGTTTGCAAATAGTGTAAAATGCAATAAATTGTCATGACCGTGTCCGCAACCTAATTTTTTTAAATGCATACTTGTATAAGTTGCGTCTTCTTCCCAAGATGTGCGCATATAAAAATCTCCTGAACTTTCTTGAAAACTTGATAAAAAACTAGGAGACTCCGACTTCATATTTCCATAAGTTTCACTATAATTAACACCTGTTAAAAACAACGTTTCATAATCTAACTTTTTAAAGGCTCTTGATTTTAAAACTGGATCTTTAAATAATATTGATGCAAAAGTTAAAAGCCCTCTTAAATCTGTATCATCGCTATCACCTAAAAGTGGCTGATGAAAATTAGGTTTCTGCCATTTAACATTAGCATACGCCATATCTATGGTTTTTTGGATCAATAATTCTGGTAATTCTATCTTTTTTTGTTGTGCTAAAAAATTCACATTCATGTAGCAATGAAAAACCTCGTTATGATACATTGGTGATTGTTCCCACTGGCTGCCATCTTCTAATATTTGTAATTCAATACAAGTAGTTAATTTATCAATAGCCTCTTGTTTCCATTGTGGTGCTATTTTAAAATCATTTAAAAAAAGCGCTACATTTAACAACCCTTGAAACTCCAATACACCCCAATTACTGGTTTGTGAAAAATTAGTGAATGCACTGTTAATATAATCGCCATGCTGATATAATGAATTCAAAAATTTGGCTAAAAACTCTGGAGTTACATGTTTTGAGTTTTTTATATATTCAAAAGATTTTATCCAATTTTCACATCTTATTCCTGCTTCAATTCTTCTCCATGACAAACTTTTTAATTCGTCTTTTACTGGATTCTGATCTATCCAATGTGTTACTTGGTTTACAAAACCTTTCGCGTATTTCTCATCGCCTGTAAACAAATAAGCCTTTCCTAAATCTATCCAGTATTTATGTCTATTTAACATAAAACACCATTCTTCATCACCATTGGGAATTGCTGTCCAATCTATTTCTTTTTTAAATTGATGAGGAATATTCGTTTTTTCCATATCCCATTCATATCGAAACAAAAAATATTTATTTAAAACTTCATCCGCTGTTTTTATACTTTTATCAACATCCTTTTTGCAATTTGATTTGATATAATTTATATCTGTTTTTGAAACTTTTAAATATAAATTTTCTTTTGAACGGTATAGATTCAATAATTCTTGTAACGCTCCTTTTTCATTCCCACTTTGATACGCTTTTTTAATTAATTCCAATTCAGAAAGCTCCATATTTAATCTATTGAAAATAGATTTTTCACTTGGTTGAGCTATTGTTTTTATTGTAAAAAAAAGAAAAAACAGCACTAATAAATTATTTACTTTTAAACTTCTAATCACACAATTATATATCGTAGTAACTGCTACATTATTAAAAAATTTGTTAGACTTAAATATATTTATCATTATAAAATTCTTTTATATTTCATTAATTATCGTACTTATATACTTTACCCACAGCGTAAAAATAGGCATAATAGGTTTAAAAATAGGTGGACTAAAAGAGTATAAAGAAGGTGTTAACTGGTCTTTAATCAAGTTTATTATAATTTATGTTTTTATTAAAAGAAAAAGCACTTTGGGTTTAAAAAATCCAAAGTGCTTTAATTAATTATATACATAATTAGGTTTTACTATTTTAGCAAAACCTCATGTATTTTTAAAACGTCTTATTTTCCTAACTGTGGCGCTTTATCAATTTCTGATTGAGGAATTGGTGAAAAATAATTTGCAGAAGATGTATCTCCTGTTACTGGCCCTACTAATTCAGCAGTAGATCTATTTGCTAAAGCTGCAGTTACTCTTTCCATTCTTACTAAATCTCCCCATCTAATGTATTCTCCAGCAAGTTCCCATTTTCTTTCTGTATAGGCTAATTCTGCTAAATTTCCAGTTGTTAAATCAATATTTACTGGGCCATAAGCTCTTCTTCTAACTTTGTTTAAAGCTTCCCAAGCATCGGCTGAATTACCCCCAGATCTTCCTTCAGCTTCAGCATATATTAGCAACAAATCTGCATATCTCATAAAATAAGTAGTCATAGCTGTTAGTGAATTTCCTACTGGAACTTCTGATAAATGCCCCGTTACCTTTTTAAAACTTGGGTGTGCCTCATCATCAAATAGTGTCCAATTTACAACATCTCCTTTTTTATGAATACCGTCAGAATCATTGGATGTTAATTTCCCTTCAGTTATATAGGTTGCATTTTTTCTAGGACCTGCAGGAAAATCTTCCATAAATTTAATTTCAGCAAAAATCTCATTCCAACCACCTACAGAAGATGCATAGCCTGATTTTCCTGAATGTCTATTTGCATACGAAGTTCCTAATTCAGGATTATGTGATAAACCAAAAACGATTTCAGAATTTAACCTGTTTTGATTGGTAATAGACCACAAAGTATTCATATCTGGCACAAGAGCAAAACCGTGGGTTGCAGCATTTGTAATTACTTTTTTAGCACTTGATGCAGCCATTGCATATTTAGCATTGTCTTTTAAAGGCCAACCAGCCCAATGAAGGTATAATTTAGCCAACATTGCTCTTGCCGAACCATTATTTGGTCTAATTGCAGCAGCTACTCCTGGATATTTAGCAGGAAGTAAACTTTCAGCTGCAAGAAAATCAGATTCAATTTGCTTATAAATATCATCAATTTCAGAAAAACCTAAATTTGGATCAATTTCAACAGTTAAATTTAACGGCACTTTACCATAAGTAGTAGTTAAATGAAAATAGGAAAATGCTCTTAAAAAATAAGCTTCACCTATCATAGCATTAATTGCAGCTTTATCAGCGCCTACAAAATTAGCCTCATTAGCAATAATATTATTTGCTTCTTTTATAACTTTATAAGACTCTTCATAAGCCGTATTTATTCTATCAGAAACTGCTGTTAATGTTCTTGTGTCAGCTTCTCTAAAAGCAATTTTATTTTTTCCACTATGCGTAGTAAGATCATCACCACCAAAAGAGTTTATCCAAAACTGAGACCAAACCACGGCTGTTCCAAGTGCATTATAGGCACCTGCAATAGATGCTTCTAATGCTTCCTTCGAGTTTAAACTCGAAGGATCTAACCTTGATGCAGCAACATCTTCATCTAAATTTACACAGGCTATAAAAAGTGTCATTACAAGCAAAGACAGTATTACTACCTTGCCTTTTAATAATTTTATATTTTTTTTCATGATATTCTTATATTTAAATTTTTATTATAGTCCAATATTAATTCCAACTGTAAATGTTCTTGGGTTTGGAAAAGCACCCCAATCAATAGAGGAACCTGAATCACTTGAAGCGCTTGTTGAACTTGCTTCTGGATCATATCCTTTATAAGCGCTAATAGTAAACAAGTTTTGAGCACTTGCATATACTCTGAGTGAAGAAATACCTTTTACATTAGCAACATTGTATCCTAAAGAAACATTGCTTAATCTTACAAAACTACCGTCTTCTACAAATCTTGTTGAGTTTACAAAATTATTACCTGAAGCTGGGATATCCGTTTGGTTTGCAGCAGTCCATCTATTTCTGTATTCACCCAAGGTTGCTTGATTAATGATGCCTCCAGGAAGCGATACAAATGCTCTGGTAAGGTTTAAAACATCAAAACCTTGTGAACCTGTTATTAACATATTCAAATCAAAATCTTTATAGGTAACTGTATTGTTAAATCCCCAAGTAAAATCTGGAGTTCCATTTCCCGTAACTCCTAAAACCAAGTCACCATTCTGATCTTTTAAATAACGTGACTCTCCAGGTATACCATCGGTATCTCCTGTTTTATAAGTACCTAAAAAAGTTGGTCCATAAAATTGGCCTAAAGGATCACCAACTTTTATTATTCCTGTACCACCTGCAGCATTTGAAATTGATCCTGCTGGGTCAATTATCATTTGATTTTGACCATTTGTAAGTTTCTCTACTTTGTTTTTATTAGTAGTGAAGTTTAACGAAGTTTTCCAATTTAATTCTTCGCTGTTAACAACTGTTCCTCCTATATTAAATTCGAAACCAGTATTAGAAACTTCTCCAATGTTTTTTAAGATACTTCCACCACCTTCATATCCTGGAACAGGAACAGCTAAAAGAAGATCTGTGGTATTCTTTTTATAAGCATCTGCACCAAAATTTAAGCGTCCGTTTAATATTGAAAAATCAACACCTATGTTACTTTGCTTGGTTGTTTCCCAAGTTAAATCTGGATTTCCTGTTTCTCCTAATATAATACCAACACTTTCTGACATACCATCTAAAGGAAAGTTTGCTGATGTTGTAGAAATTGTATTATATGTAGAATATGGGGCAATGGACTGATTCCCAGTTTCTCCATACCCAGCTCTTACTTTTAAGTTTTCAATAAAAGAATCTTCAGAAAGTAAATTACCTAACTTATAAGCGGCAGATACTGAAGGAAATATCCCTAATCTGTTATCCTTTCTGAACTTTGAAGATTCATCTGCACGTATAGTTGCGGTTAAAAACAATTCATTATTGTAAATATATTCACCTCTACCAATCCAAGATTGCATAGCACTTTCTGAAAGATTAGCATTAACACCAGGTGTAGTTCCTAACCTTAATGAAAAAAAATTCCCTGGAATTTCTAATGAGCCTCCACTTGCTGAAAAACCTCTATTTACAGATTTTTGAATTTCATAAATCCCTGTAACTTTCACATTATTATTTCCAAACTCTTTAGCCCACATAAGTATGTTACTATTTTGCAAAGAAATACTACTTGCAAATGAACCACCAGCTAAAGCAGGCACAATACTACTTCCTGGAGGAATACCGCTGTAACTTTCGTTAATATTGTTTCTATGTAAAAGTCCACCAACTGTTGTAAAAGTAAGATTATCGGTAATTTTATAAGTAACATTTAAATTAGCATCAAAACTATTTCTAGTTAAATTTACATCAGATTCACGTCTTACAGCAATTGGATTTACTAATCCTACACCGTTTGGAGACATTAAATTATAATTTCCATTCGCATCTTTAACAGGTAATGTTGGATCCCAACCTAATACCGCAGAAAGACCACCTCTTCTGTCGGTTGAAGTTCGCACACCATTTTCAACTAAATTTAACGACTTTTCTATACTACCATATAAATTTAAACCTAATGATAGCTTATCATTAAATTCCGTATTTAAATTAGATCTTAATGAATACCTTTTATAATCTGAATTTATTGTAATACCACTTTGGTCAACTACATTTCCTGAAATAAAGTAACCTGTTTTACCTTCATTTCCACTAAGTGATACTTGTACATTATTAGTAATTCCTGTCTGAAAATATTCATCCTGATAATTGGTTCCACCATCTGTTACAGTAAGATTGTTAATTGTAGCAAATTCCTGAGGACTTAACATATCAATAAAATCAGGCACTTTAGAAACACTTGTAAAATAGCTTACGTCAATTTTCGCTTTTCCTGTTCCTTTTTTTGTGCTTACAAGAATAACCCCATTTGCACCTCTTGAACCATAAATTGCAGTAGCAGAGGCATCTTTAAGGATTTCCATTGACTGAATATCATTTGTATTAATAGAGTTCAATTCACCACCAATAATACCATCAATTACCACTAAAGGTTGGTTGTTACTGCTAATAGAGTTGGCCCCACGAATACGCACTTTTATATCTGCACCTGGCGCCCCAGAATTTTTACTAATTTGAACTCCTGAAGCTTTACCAAGTAGTGCATCTTCAATTCTAAAAACTGGTTGCTTTTCAAAATCTTTAGCACTTACAGATGAAATAGCTCCTGTTAAATCGCTTTTCTTTTGTGTACCATAACCAACTATTACAACTTCATCTAGCACATTCCCAGAATTTAAAGTTATATTTAATACTGTTTGGTTATTTATAAGCACCTCTCTTGTTTCAAAACCTATAAAGCTTACAACCAGCTTCGTTCCATTTGAAACAGCAATAGTAAAGTTTCCATCAAAATCTGAAATAACTCCATTATTGGTTCCTTTTTCTAGAATACTGGCACCAGGAAGCTCCATACCATCGGAATCTTTAATTGTTCCTTTAATTGTTTTTGTTTGAGCAAAAATTGAATTACTACTCATAATAATTACTAAAGAAAAGATAAAAAACCTGATGTGTTTTTTAAGCCTTCTTAACAAAATGTTGAAATAATTTTTCATTTATATTAAATTTTTGGTTAATAATTTAGCCACAAATAACCTTATAAATAATCAAAAACGAAGGGAGGAATTTGGTCTATAATAGGGTAATTATTAGCCTTTACTATCCTAATTTCATTTTAAAGATACAACTCAACAAATTTAATTTCTTTAGTAAATTCCTAAAAAAACGGATAGTAAATAGTTTGATTCTTCTGAAATAAACAGTTTATAAAGCTTCAAAAAATTCTATCATAATTAAATCAAAATCCCAAGTAAAACATTGTTTATAATTTTGGAAATTAATTAACCTCAATTTTAAAACCAGTTATAGGTATTTTATTTGCAGTATATCCACCTATCTTAAAAATGTTTAGAAGAGTTTCCTAAACAGCTGAATTAAAAAAAGTTTTAATAATTTTCTAAATAAAAAAAAGGCTATCTAAAAAGTTTGAAATCTGTCATGCTGAACTTGTTTAATGTTCAGAATAACGAAAATTTCACTTTTAGACAGCCTTTTTTATAAATTCACTAAAAGTATAGCGCTATTTAATTCACTGGATACGGAATTACATCACTATATTTTTTATTTGTAAACCAAGGATCATTTGCCATTTTTAACTTTTCCGCTAATTCAGTCAACAATTTTTTTGCTACTTCAGGTTTTGCAGACAAAGGAATTTTTTTCAACTGGTATGGATCATTTACATTATCGTATATAAATGTTTCGGCAAGTTTTGTTCCTTTCTTTTCATCCCATTGTTTTTTATTTTCTGTTAAAACCAAGGTATATTGGTTAGTAAGTACACCTCTTGAATTCCCTAACATTAACAACACCGCTTCTGTTTTTTTTGTATTTGTTGAAGTTGGTTCTGTAATTAATTTGGATAAATCCGTCCCTTGAACTTCTTTCGGTATTTTTGCTCCCAAACCTGCTAATCCCATTGTTGTTGGAAAAATATCTGGGGCGCTTAAAAGGGCATCTGTAATACCTCCAGCTTTTATTCCTTTTGGCCAATGCACAATAAATGGTATTGCCAATGCTTCCATTTCTAGTACGTTTTTCCCTTCTAAACCATGACTTCCTAACATTTCTCCATGATCTGAAAAGAAAATTACAATAGTATTATCTAACGTTCCAGCTGTTTCCAGCTCATCTATCACATTACCAATATATGTATCAACACTTGTAACTGCTGCATAATAATTACGTGCATAATCTGCAACTTTTAAATCTGCATTTTCTCTTACCACTAATTTTCTGTCAATTTTAGGAAATTTATCGGTACCATAATGTGCTTTCACCATTTCCATATCGGTATGCTCATCTCCCCACGGACTATGTGGTGGATTTAAGGACCAAATCATAAAAAATGGTTTTTTAACATCTCTAACATTATTTTTGTTTTGCAAATAAGAAATTATTTTTTCAGATTCAATTTTAGATGAATACACTTTTGGTAAATGCAATTCTCCATCTTTTTTTCCTTCAATAGTATTTGGATCACTTGAATAAATATGAGGATTATAATGTTCGTCTTTCAATGCTTGGTAAAAATATTCAATATTATGTCTTGGTTTTCCTGCTGGAATATACGTGTCATACTCATTTATATAACTTCCCCCAGGCGCTTCCGATAAACCAATATAATTTCCATTTTCATCAAACAACGGCTCATTTACACGCCAGTGTACTTTTCCAAAATAGGATGTATTATAGCCTGCTTCAAAAAACGAGTCGGTAATTGTATTAATATCATCCCCTAAACTATCTTCTCTACCAATTCTACAATTGTTCCAAATTCCATTTTGCTGAGGATACATTCCAGACATGAACATTCCTCTAAATGGGCTGCATAACGGATAGTTACTAATAGCATTTGCGAATACAACTCCATTTTGGGCCAATTTATCAATAGTTGGTGTTATAACTGGGTCTGGTTTCCCAATTACATATTCTTTATACGCACCTCCTGACCAAAAACCAGCACTATACCGCCTTAATTGATCTGGAAAAATGATTAATATATTTGGCTTTTCTGAAACTATTTCTTCAGCTTTCTCAACTTGCTTTGTGTTTTTATTAGTGCAACTTATTGTTAAAATTGTAAGTAATAAAAAAATACTTTTCAGTAATTTCATGATAATAGATTTAAATTATATAGTTATTTTATTTTTTAGAGTTGTAGTTTTTATATCTAATTAATGCTTCAATATAGTAATAATCGGCATAGTTTAAAGGCACGTCAATTTCATTATTATGAGGAATACTTCCAACGCTGTGTTTCAATATAAAATTTTTATTTTCACCTAATTTTGCAGTGTATGCTTCTGAAGCTAATGAGTTTAAAATTTTAACAACATCCGCTTCATATTTACCATTTGTATATCCATTTAATTCAACTAAAGCTGATACGGTTACAGCAGCAGCAGAAGCATCGCGTGGGCTATTAGGAATTTTTGGATCATTATAATCCCAATATGGAATTTCATCATCAGGAGTTCCTTCATAATTTAGAATATAATCTGCTATTTTTTGTGCTTGCTCTAAATATTTTTCATCTTTTGTAAAACGGTAACACATTGTATAACCGTAAATTCCCCAAGCTTGTCCACGAGCCCAAGAACTTTCATGTGAAAATCCTTGTGCGGTTTGTTTGCTTCTTACTTCTCCTGTTTCTGGATCGTAATCAACCACATGGTAAGAACTATTATCTTCTCTAAAATGATTTTTTAATGTAGTATCTGCATGCGCAATAGCCACTTTTTTGTATTTATCATCACCTGTTAACTCTGACAATTCAAAAAGCATTTCCAAATTCATCATGTTATCAATAATTACAGGGAATTTCCAACCTCTTTCAGATTGCCATCCACTATCTACATCCCAACTTATAATGCTACCAACAATTGGATTAAACCTTGTTATTAAAGAATCACCCGCAGTTATTAAAACTTTTTTAAAGTCTTCATTTTTAGTTAATTTATACCCATTTCCATAGGAGCAATTAAATACAAAACCTAAATCATGGTAGGTTGTTCTGTATTTATGATCTTCATATTGTGCTTGAAATTTTTCAGCTGCATTTTTCCATTTTTTATCTTTTGTAACTTCATATAAATACCAGCAAGTTCCTGGGAAAAAGCCTTCAGTCCAATCAAATTGAAGATCTGTAAAATGCATTTCGCCATTTTCGTCTATAGTTCTTGGAATTCTGTTTGCTGCAATTGCATCATTTAACAATAATGATGTTTGCGCATTCGCAAAATTCAATTGTTCTTCAATAAATTCTTCTTTACTTTTTGGGCTAGTAGTTGAACAAGAATATAGAAAGTTAAACACTACTAATAGTATGGTTATTTTAAATATTTTCATTTTATTTTTCGGTATTAATATTATTTGATGTTGCTTTTAAAAATTGAATTGACGCTTCTTATGTATTCGTATAATTTTTAGTGCAATTTCAAAAATATTTATAAATTTTATAGGTGCTTAAAGGCTCTTAAAAAGGGTGTAAACTGTTCTTTTGATGATAAATTCATCATAAAGGCTTTGATTTCTATATTTTGCAGTATTAATTTAAAAAATATTTAAAGCTTTGTGATTTTTAAATTCTGAATTTTCATGTGGTTATTTACTGTTCTAATTCCAAAATACCCATTTAAATATGGATTGCTATCATTTAATTCAAAAATAACTTCGTTATCTCTACTGTATGTAACTTTATTATTTTCAACTTTTAGAGTTATTTGAATTGTAGTATTTGAAATAATCATAAATTTTTGATCACTTAAATCGTGTTCTGGTAAAAGTGGTCTGTCAAAATTACCGTCATATCTTCTAAATCTAGTTTTGGTATTATCATGTCCTCCATAGCCAACATAATATTGCGTTAGTTCATGGTAATTGGTAAACTTACCCTGTCTTTCTTTTGAATTTTTAAAAAAATTATCAGGGTTTTTAGGATCATTAGCCATCCAAAAACAATTTAAATCAGACACTCTATCAAAAGGACCTCCATTATCTATAACAATTACTTCATATTCAATTTTTAAAGGAGCTTTTAGTTTGTGTTTAAGCCATACGGTGCAACCTAAAGAATCTGTAATTTCCATCTCATGATTTCTAAACTCAACTTTTCCACCTTGTTGTTGTTCCACCACCCAATGTTGTTGGTTAATAGTTGAACTATTATACATTATTTTAGTTGAATTACAAGAAATAAAACATCCTAAAACTAAAAACAGAAAAACACAATTTATACGTTGCATACTTAATATGGTTTCTCAAACAATTCTGTTGATGATATTTTGCTGGTACTTGGTAATATAATTTTTCTTAAAAAAGCATCATTTGTTGTTTTACACCAGGTGTAAAGCTTTAAACGGAAACCATCTACTATTTTTAAATTAGATGTATCCAAAGCCAAATTAACTAATTCGTAAGGATCGTTTTGTAAATCAAACAATTGCTCTCTATTTCCCCCCCAATTATATAACACATATTTATATCTTTTAGCTATAATTGCTCTTCCTGCAGTTCCATACGCCTGCTCACCATCAAATTTAGTTTCAACAACAATAAAGTCTCTTTCTAAATCATTTGTTTTGCTTTCAAAAATTGGTTTTAAATTTTCCCCAGTTAAATAGGTTGATTTTGCAATATTCGCATACGCACAAATTGTAGGATACAAATCTAACCCATTACTAACCAAGGTGTTATTTTGTTGGTTTTTTTTAATTTCTCCTTCAAAACTAGCAATGAATGGTACTTTAATTGATTCCTGAATTAATGCTGTTTTTTGATTCCATCCGTGTGAAGCATTTCCATCTCCATGGTCACTTGTAAAAATAATTAGGGTGTTTTTTCGAAGGTCTAAATCATCAATTGCATTTAAAATTTTTCCAATTTCAGCATCTACTTTTTCAACCAATCTATAATAAGTGTACCTATATTGACGCCAATCTTCATCTGTATAATTAGCTGTTGGATATACTTTTTTATTGATGCTTTGCTCAAATTGAAGCACTTCAGGAAAATCATCCGATTGTTTATGATTTATAGGTAATTCTGGTGTAAATTTAGTAGCTACAGGCTCAATGTTTCCGTAAGGTAATGGTTCATTTCGTGCCCATTCACAAATGTTATGGGGATTGTCAAAACTTACCGTTAGAAAGAACGGATTTTTCGAATCTTTCTTCGATTTTAGGTATGTTATACTTTTTTCAGCCAAGCCAACATCTCCCATTGGAGCAATCATTTCAAATCCATTTCCTTCAACCATACTAGCTTCATGAGCGTGCCATTTACCGCCATAGGCACAACTGTACCCTGCTTGCTGTAACTTTTTAGCTAAAATATATTCTTTTTCAACTGAGTTCATAACATTATCACCCTTTTCATTTGAATTTACACCAATAGTATGTGGCATTTTACCCGTAAAAATACTTGACCGTGACGGTGTACATAATGGAAAAGTGACATACGAATTATTAAAAAGCATTCCGCTTTCTGCCAACTGATCTAAATTTGGTGTTTTTAAATTTTTGTTTCCTACAATACTTAACGCCTCTGCTTGATGCTGATCTGTCATTATTAAAATAATGTTGGGTTTAGCAACCGTTTGAGCATTCAATGTAAAAAAAGCACTTATTACAATACTTAAAAACAGTCCTATTATTTTAACTTTATTTTTCATTTTTTGAAGTTTATTTATTTTTTTGATTCAAAGAAAATTGAAGGTGTTTTTTCAACCATAATTACAACATCATTTTATAAAAAATAACTAGGGTATTTAATGGATTCATTTTTAAATCACTTCACTTTCTTTTCTCTTACATATTGACTATTTAAAATAGCTTTATTTGCGTTTACAGATTTTTGAAGCTTATGAAGCCTACGTTTAAGATCAACTACTTTTTTTGGATATTTTGCTGCAAGATTATTTTGTTCAGAAATATCTTCGGATAAATTGTATAATTCCACAGTTTCAGTTTCGTAAAACTCAATTAATTTCCAATTTTGGTATCTAATTGCAGCGCCAGGAGTCCAACCACTTCCATGATAATGAGGATAATGCCAAAACAATTCCTTTCTACCAATTTTCCCATTTTTAACCAGTATTTCTGATAAATCGACACCATTAATAGTCGATTTATCAGCAGGTTTAATATTTGCTAGAGAAAGTATTGTTGGTAAAAAATCATATCCTATAACGGGCTCATTGCTAATGCTACTTTGTTCTTTAAAATTAGCTGGTTTTATTAATAATGGCACTCTAATTCCGCCTTCATATAACCATCCTTTTCCAGCTCTTAGAGGCAATATAGATGTTGGTGCTATAAAATCATATTCAGGTTCCAGCGTTGAAAGTCCGCCATTATCTGAAGTGAAAATAATGGTTGTATTATCATACAAGCCTTCTTTTTTTAATTTTGCAATTAACTTTCCAATATTTTTATCTAAAGCGTATAGCATAGACGCATATTCTGGATTTCTTTGCGCCATTTTAGTCATAGCAGTTCCTTCTTTTCTTTCGAAAACTTTTAAACTATCTAAATACTTTAATTTCTGTTTAAATTTATCAACATAGAGTGTATTTGCCTGAATTGGCGTGTGTACCGTATAATATGATAGCAATAAGAAAAAAGGTTTATTATGAATGGTATCTAAAAAATTGATTGATTCTTGCGTTAATCTATCTGTTAAGTATTCTCCTTTTTTCCCGTCTTTTAAATATGGATTTTTATACGGTGAATAATATCCTCCAGGAGGTTGCCCTTTTTCATAGCCGCCAATATTTGTTTGAAAACCTTGGTCTGTTGGCAAAAAACCTGTATCACCTAAATGCCACTTACCAACAAAAAAAGTACTGTAACCATTTTCATTTAAAATTTCTGGCAAAGTAACTTCAGAAAGTGGTAATTCATTTAAATCTTTTGCGCCTATTAATTTTCTGTTTTTTGGATCATCTCCGGGTAACCAATCTGTAATATTTACACTAGCTGGGTGTTTTCCAGTTAAAATTGATGCTCTTGACGGCGAACAAATGGATGCTGAAGCATAGGCATTTGTAAATTGTATACTGTTTTTACTAAAATTATCAATATTTGGCGTTTCGTAAAATGTACTTCCGGAATAACCAAGGTCTGTCCAACCCAAATCGTCCACCAAAATAAAGACAAAGTTTTGTTTTTTTGGTGCTTCTTTACAAGAAATAAAGAGTACACTTAAAACGATAAAAATAAATTTTTTAAACATGATTACGTTTTATTTAAGTAATTTTAGACTTCGCTAGAACTCACATTTTAGCTATTAAATAATTATCCTGAATTTATTTAATTCAAATTCACTTCATGCTGATTTTTAAAACCATCTTTCTTTAAATTTGTCAATTTTTCTTTTAAATCTTTCACTCTTTCAGGAAATTTAGCTGCCAAATTATTTTGTTCATTTGGATCATTTTTTATGTGATATAATTGTGGTTCTAATTGAAAACCAGTTTCAATAATTGGTCCCCAAGGAACTAACTTTGGACCATCTAAAGGCTCAATATATTTCCATTCGCCTTCCAAATAAGATACTGGTCCCATAAAACTTTCTTGTACTATTGAAGTTCTTCCTACGGTATTATCACCTAAAAAAACATCTAACGCATTTTGACTATCAATAACATCTTCTTTTACTTTTTCTATTCCTACTAAAGCAGCTAAAGAACTTAAAAAATCTACCTGACTTACCAATGCATTAGAAACTGTTCCTCTCCCTTTTCCATTTGGCCAACGAATAATTAATGGTATTTTACTACCGCCATTATACGCACTATATTTTCCACCACGCAAGCCTCCTGTAGGTTTATGGTTTCCTAATAATTCTCTTGCCTGATCTTGGTAACCATCATCTACAACTGGACCATTATCACTTGAAAAAATAACGATGGTATTCTCAAATAAATGCTGTTCTTTAAGCGTATTTACAATTTCATTTACTGTCCAATCTAACTGTAAAATAACATCGCCCCTTGGTCCCAAACCACTTTTACCTTGAAACATTTTATTTGCAATTCTCGGTACGTGAATATCATGTGTAGAAAGCAATAAAAAGAAGGGTTTATCTTTATTCGCATTGATGAATTTTTTAGATTTATCAACCAATTCCATCGGTATAGTTTCATCATCCCATAAAGCAGCTTTTCCACCCGTCATATACCCAATTCTACTAACTCCATTTACAATTGTCATATTATGTCCTTGTGAAGGCTTCATGGTTAACAATTCTGGGTTTTCCTTTCCTGTAGGCCAATCACCAACTTTTTCTTTATAATTTACTGTAACAGGATCATTCGGATCTAAATTTACAATATGATGGTTTTCAACAAAAACACAGGGAACTCTATCTCCTGTTGCAGGTATTAAATATGAATAATCAAAACCGATTTCTAAAGGACCGGGACTAATTTTTCCGTTCCAATCTGGGCCATTTTCATCACCTAATCCTAAATGCCATTTTCCAACAATTCCTGTTTTATAACCTGCAGTTTGTAGAATTTTTGGTAAGGTTGTTCTTTTAGTGTCTATTAAAAGTGCTTCATCACCTGTTGCAACACCTGTCCCTTCTTTTCTCCAAGCATAATCACCTGTCAATAAAGAATATCTAGATGGTGTACACGTAGCAGCTGTAGAATATGCATTGTTAAACAGAATACCTTCTTCTGCCAAGGCATCAATTGCAGGAGTTTGTACGCCCGTACCGCCGTAACTACTGATGTCGCCATAGCCCAAATCATCAGTATAAATGATGATGATATTTGGTTTTTGTGTTTCTTCGGAAGTCATTGCAGTTTCTTCATTTTCAGTACTTTTGTTTTTACAGCCTACAGCCATAAAAACAAATAGAACGAATCCTAATAGCATGTAATTTTTAAAATTTGTCATTTGTATCATCATTTTATGGTTTTTTGTATTTTTTTATAGCATCCGTCTACCGTCTTTAATAAAATTTATCAGATAATGCATCAGAAGTTAACTTGCCATGGGTTGGCAATACTAACTTTTTCTTAAATCTGATATCGTTTGCTTGTTTGCTCCAATCTAATAATTTCTGACGGTAATCATCAATATTTTGTAATTGACCTTTGGAATTTATCAAATTATACATTTCATACGGATCGGTTTCTGAATCAAAAAACTGTTCTCGGTTTTCCCCCAATTGTATAGAACATATTTATATTTATTTGTAACCAAAGCGCGACCCATGGTGCCATAGGCATTCTTACCTTCAAATTTTGTTTCAACTACTACAAAATTGTGTGGTTTATTTTCTTTTTCAATGATTTTTTTAATGCTTTTCCCTAATAATTCCTTTGGAATATCAATTTTCACAAAATCACAAATGGTTGGAAATAAATCCAACCCACTGGAAATTAAACTGTTATTTATTTTTTCTTCGAAAGTATTGATTCCTTTATAATTTATAATGAATGGTACTTTGATGCTTTCCTGAAACAAGGCTGTTTTTTGGTTCCAACCGTGCGATGCATTCCCATCGCCATGATCGCTCGTAAATATGATGACCGTATTATCCCGTAGGCCTAAATTATCGATGGCATCTAATATTTTACCGATTTCTTTATCTACTTTTTCTACCAATCTATAATAAGTATAGCGGTATTGACGCCAATCTTCATCGGTATAATTTTGGGTAGGATATACTTTTAAATCTATATTTTGTTCAATTTGTAAAGCTTCAAGAAACGTGGGTGATATTTTAAAATTTACAGGCAATTCTGGCGTTTCATTTAAAGAAACTGGCGTGATATTTCCATAAGGCAGAGGTTCATTTCTTGCCCATTCGCAAATATTGTGTGGATTATCAAAAGAAGCTACCAAAAAGAACGGTAGCGGATTATCTTTTCTCGATTTTAAATAATCAATGCAATTTTCAGCTAAAACCATATCGCCAAAACCCGAGATGGTTTTAAAACCATTTCCATCCACCATACCTGCTTCATGAGCTCGCCACTTACCACCATAAGCAGCATCATAACCTGCGGCATTTAAAACATGACCCAAACCTTTTTCTTTATCGGCTGGTTTTAACTTATTATCTCCTTCTCCATTGAAATTTACACCCAGTGCATTAGGCATTTTACCTGTAAACATACTGGAATGCGACGGACTGCATAGCGGAAAGGTAACATACGCATTGTCAAAACGGATGCCTGTTTTGGCTAATTTATCTAAATTTGGAGTGCTTAAATTTAAATTTCCAGCGATGCTTAAGGCTTCTGCTTGATGCTGGTCGGTCATCATTAAAACGATGTTGGGTCTCTTTTCTTGTGCATTTAGGCTTACTAAAGGCAATAAAAACATTAAAATCAAAAACTGGTTTTTCATGTGTTTAAAAAATAATTTTATTATTATTTATTTAGTTTTTCATGAATTGATTTTCCTTTATAAAGACCATCCGGCATTATGAAATGATTTGTTTTACCATTACATATAACCACCATCGCATCTAACTTTTGGGTGGGATCTGCCAAAGTAATTTCCCATTGGTTATTTATTTTTTCAAATTGATATAATCCAGATTGTTTAAAATCTATAGTGCCCAAAAACTTCATTTTCATTTTTAAAGGTTTATAAATGGCAATTAAAAATACCTTTTTATCCTTACTTTTTATGATTTGTGCTTCATTATCATTGGAAACAATTTCAAAGTTTAAAGGTGTCTTTTTATTATTTTTCGGTGTGAAATTTGGTAAAATGGCATAAGCGTAGGAAGCTTTTGTTGGTTTTATTTCTGGTGAAACTTTCATGTTAAAAATGTTTCCTGAAATAGTGTCGTTTGGATATTTGGCAATGATGTCGTGCCAACTGCCCGTATGTGTTCTATTTGAAATAGTTACGGTTGTGTTCTGTAATGGTACATACGTTATGTTATCATGATGCACCCAACTTACTTTTTGATTGGTAATTTCGGTTTCCGTATTTAAAACTTTTAATTCTTTATCAAAATAATTTACAGTTCCATTTAACCACGTTTGGTTTAAAGTCGTTGTTACAGGATCTGTATTTAAAGTTGAAATTCCCGCTCCCAAACAAACCAGTTGATTATTGATGAAAAAATACGCTTTTTTGGCTGTTAACGAATCTCGATTCAAATTGAACACCGCCACACCATTTAAACCGTTGGAAATGCTGCCCACAAAATCGGAATTATTTCTATACCCTGTCCATGGTAATATTTTTAATGGTTCATCACTTTCAAACGCCGTTACACCAGGAAGGTTTCTCCAATTCCATAAGGGAAAAATATCATAATATTCTTTTCCACTTACATTAACATAACAAGCGCCATCACCTAAATAGTAGCCTTTTAAGTTCTCGTTATTCCCTGCTTCTGCACCAATGACTCTTTTTGAGGACATTTTGATACTGCTATACCAATCTTTTGACCGATATACCATCATATCCGAAGTAAAATAATTTGTAATACCAGTTAATTCAGGTTCGTTGTTTTCAGAAAAATTTCGATCAATAAAGTTTTGGTAAATTGCTATGTGGTCGAGATCTACCTGCATCAAATTAAATCCTGCAAAGCCAATGGCCAACGCCTTTTGCTGTTGTGCATGTTTAAAAAACTGCCGTCCCAAAGAATTCGTATCAAAATGACCGTTCCATGTAAGCTGGTTGAATCCCTTATCAAAAAGATGTCTTAAAATCGCTATTTTTTCAGTATCAAGTTGAAAACTGGTGTTTGCAAAAACGGTGGCATATTGTGCCATGGTAGTCATAAATGCCAAACCATAATTTCCAAATTGCTGTTGTGGTCCATGTTGATGAAAACTGAAATCTGTTTTTATGCCTTCTTCATTCGTGATTTTAATTTCTGAAACAATGGTATCTCTTGCTTGTTTTGCCAATTTTTCGTCATCGGTTAATAATGCTTTGTAGAATACATTGCAAGCTTGCCAAACTTTGTTTTGTCCCGTTCTGCCAAAATTGGCTTGATTCATGACTTTTAAACCACTATCTAATTCCTGTTTGCTGAGTTCATTACTCAAGATAATGAGTATAGGTCCTAACGATTTTGGAATGCCAATTTCATTATACCACCAATTATCATTTTGAGGCATGTTTTTAAACCAATAGCCCAAGGCTTGGTGAATGGTTTGTTTTACACGCTGGTTTTTATAATAATCAGAATTTTTACCTAGATATTCTTTGGTGAGCATCAAAACCCTATCCACGTGGTTTTTCAATTGCCACCCGGATGCTTTTGTATCGCTGTAATCAATATCAACCCAAGTACTATCCACGCTAAAATCGTTCAATATTTTTTCAACAGCTATGGAACTGGGTTGTTTTTTCTGAAATAATTCGACATAAATCTCATCACCATTATTTTTATCCCATGTTAAATCCTCAAATTTTTGTTTGAGTTGTTTCGGATTTTCAGCAAGAAAATAAGTAATTACATTTTTACTGAGTTGCTCTGTTTCCCGCTGTTGCGAAAAAGCGACACCAAAAAATAAACCCGTGCACATGGTTAAGTAACGTGCGTTTTTATTTAGTTTAACAAGCATATTTTTTTATAATTAATATCTATGAATTAATGAATAAACCAAAATTGAAATTTGTAAAATGTTAGTTAAATGCGATTCTAAAACCTGTAATTGGCAGCTCATTTTCAGCATACTCAGGCATGTCAATTTCCAAACCTACCGCTGTTTGTTTCCATTTTACCTTTTGCTTGCTGCCTAACCTCGTTATGCTTTTTACTTTTAATTGCTTATTGGCAGCAAGCGATGTAATGAGCACATTCCGTTCGGTTGTACTACAAACATAAGCATATAAATAGTCGTTTTTGGTCGTGAAAACTACTTCAGGAAAAATAAGTTTTGAGGTTGCATCATTTTCCGCATCTTTCATAGTATTTTTGGAATTCTCTTTTTCTACAACTGTTACTTTTGAAACTTCACCCAATAATTCATTTGCTGTTTTCCATGGTGACGCCCCATAAATACCTTCGGAATTTCTTTGTATCCAAATTCCTATTTGTGCCAATCTATCGCTGGCTTGTGGCGTTATTTCGCCTTCTGGAGTTGGGCCATTATTTAAAAGAAAATTGCCTCCTTTGCTAACAATTTCCAAAAGTTGTCTCGTCATTAATTCGGATGATTTGTAAATAGTATCATACTCCACAAAACCCCAATTTTGACTCATGGTAATGCAGGCTTCCCATGGTTTGTTTAATGTTCCTTTTACAATTTCTTGTTCGGTTACTAAATAATCACCCTCATTATTACCAATGCGACTGTTTATGATGCAATTGGGTTGCATATTTAATATGAATGATCGCAATTCTTTACTTTCTGCTTCACTTATAAGTTCGGGCGTATCAAACCACATAATATCAATAGTTCCGTACTGCGTTAAAAGTTCTTTTATCTGTGGCTTTACTTTTCTTTCAAAATAATCATTAAAAACTTTAGCATCTTCATCTGGAAAATCCCAAGTGTTGCTTCTTCCTGCTTTTTCTGGCCAATTGGTAGGCACATCAGGATCTTGCCAATCGCGACCTAATGAATAATAAAAACCGAATTTCACATCATACTTTCGGCATGCAGCTGCAAGTGCTTTCATGGGGTCTTTGCCGTATGGCGTGCGTTCTACAATATTATAATCACTTGAAGGCGATTTGAACATAGCAAAACCATCGTGATGCTTGGTAGTTATTACAATGTATTTCATACCAGCATTTTTGGCTGTTAGTACCCACTTTTCAGCATCGAAATTTACAGGGTTAAAATCATCGGCAATTTCAGCATATTCTTTCCACGGAATACGCTCATACAACATGAAATGTTCTTTACCCTTGGCTTTGCGCCCATCCCAATATCCTGCTGTTTTAGAATACAAGCCCCAATGCATAAACATACCGAATTTTGCATCTTTCCACCAAGTCATTTTATCTGGCGTAACTTGCGTTTGGGCATTTATACGACTATTTGCTATACAAAATGAAATGGTTAAAATAAAAAGGAATCGTTTTAGAAATGTACTTTTCATGATTTTTTATTTTTTAAGAACTCGTGTAGAATGTAATTGTTCAAGCTTCCAAGTATTATTTTCTTTAATTGCAACGGCACTTTCTAACCAATGTGCTTCCCGAAGGGTATCATTTCCTTTTACCCAGTTCGCATAATTATTGTATGCTATCCAAATGCTATTTTTATTATGTTTTGTTTGAATATACTCAAATTTATTAATTCTTTTAACCTCATTTTTATCAACTTGTCTTTCTTTCATATAGTTGACAATGGAATTATTATTCCATACTGCTCCGTTTTCTAGTAGCATAAAATCTGATGTGTAATGATTTAAAATTTTTGTTTCATCTAAATCCGACCAAATATCTTGAAATGAATTTGAAATTAAATTCTTTACAGCATCAACATCAGCTTGTTTTTCAATCTCTGTAATTTCCATATGATCGCGAGTATTTGATTTGATTTTAGTATTACAAGAACACAAAACACTAATAATTAATAAAATGATAATTTTTTTCATTTGTCATTAAAAGATAAATTCTCAATAATTACTTATTAAAATAACTGCTGAGGATTAATAATTTTTAATAAAGTTTTAATTTTTAATAAACTTATTCGTTTTAAACCCATCCATAACCAAGAAATAAATGCCTTCTGGTAAAAAATTGACATCTATTTTGTTTGATGCACTTGTTAAAGCACCCGAGATTATAGTTCTTCCCAAATTATCGGATATTTTGAATTTGGTCGTGTTTTTTAAACTTTTTACAAAAAGATAATCTGATGTTGGGTTTGGATACATGGTTATGGGTTCCAAATCGTTTTTTGAAACACTTAATACTTGGGTTGTTCCTTTGGTGTATAACATGCGATCGATTAATGTTTTTTCTGCTGTGGTATTTAGGTTAGAAGACATAATAATTGCATCACTACTTTGTGCAACTGGGTAATACCCATAATCATTAGCATCTTCACCACCAGCAATTGCTTCTGCACTTAAAATACTATTAACACCAATTAAATGCTCTTTGGTTAGTTGCGTTACATAATTAGGAGTTGCATAATATTGAATATCACCATCTGGTGCGATAGAAACGCCAAATGTCCACCATGTGTTTTTACCGCCATTAGGCGCATTTGTATCTTTCAAAATATCTCTTCTACCTGGACCTCTTAAAACAAAGAAAGTTCCGTGGCACCAAACACCAGGCCAAGAACTGTAAGAAGCTCCTTTCGCATCAAACTTTATCGGCATTCTTAATGAAGTCACAATATTATTGTTATCTAAATAATCAGGCACAAATATATGCATCATAACCGATGGTGTTTCTGCTGGAGTCCAGCCAGAACCGGTCATAAAAAAATCATCTTGATCTTCATCATCTACTCCAGTATAATATGAGATAGTTGACGGATTTGCCGCAAACCAAGCAGCATCCCTATCAAAAGAACGAAAAGCTAATACTTGATTTCCTGAACCTGTTACCGGTTGCGGGTTTGCTATTACTGAGACACTTTCCGGAGCACCACGTTGGGTTCCTGTAAGTCCAAAACCTGTTCCAGCCCAACCAGCACCGTAGTTAAACGTTTCGGTAAGTTGTGATGCTGCTTCAAAATTTAATGATTTTACGGCAGTTCCTGTTCCAGGAATGTAATAGGTAGTTTGAGCCACCAATCCTGTAATGAATGCCAAACTAATTAATAATGAAAGTGTCATTTTATTTTTCATATGCCATTTTATTTAGTGTGTTAATATTATTTTAAATTCTTTACCTCTTTCCAAATATGCAGGAACAAAGTTAGAGTCTATTTTTATGCATCTATTGTGTCTTTTCAGAGCTGCTTTTGACCGTCGTTTGCTAATTAATTTTTCAACTTTCTTATATATTTTTAGGAACTCAACATTTGTTCTATTTTCTGCTATAAAGGAAAAGTCATTAATCGTTTAATTGTAATTTTGACAAAAAAAAGAAAATGTCAAAGCTAATGTTGCAATTAAAAATATAAATTTTCATATTATTTTTGTATCTAATTTTTTTGACAACATGAGTATATCAACACTCAAATCTTATATAAATTTATTCGTTTTGCCTTCGGAAATTTCCTAAAGGAAAATCAGATGTAGAAAACACTAGAGTATCTTTGCTTAAATATATAATTATTATTTTTATGGCTTTATTGAGTGTTTTTTTATAAATTTATAACTGCATGTCTAATTAATTCAGCTAATATTTTTTCAGATTTTTCTTTATCCTCTTTTTATAGTTTCCTAATTCAACTTTAGTTAATATATTTATGGGAGCTTTTTTTGACATTAGCTTTAATTCATTTTCTGTAAATCCCATTATTATTTCACTGGCAATACGTTCATATCCTTTTGGACTTGTTCGAATATTTCCAATAGTAATTATGTTATTTTCGTCAACTCTAAAACAAGAAGCTATTCTAATAGTAGTCCCATTCTCGGTATTTAATTGCTCTGATAATAAGTCAATCTTTATACCTAATTCAGATTCATTTATTATGCGCTCAAAATTTACTTTTTTATTAAGTTCAAAAAAGGGATTCATGATTTCAGGAAGAATCTCTTGAGAAAATGATTGATATCCTACTAAAATTAAGAAAGTCAGTATTATTTTTCTCATAATTGTATCAACTCAATCTGTTCCAATCCCAAGCCCTCCGTCCATTTATCGGCACCAATTTTAAACCCTTTTAATTGCAGTGTGTAAGTGCCTTTTTTAGGGAATTCGATGTCGCCAACATGACTTGTAATTTCTTTGTAGAAAAACAAGGTCGGATTTATTTTTTCGGAATCACGTTTTAAATGAACAGGTATAATTTTACCAGCTACTTGTACGCTTCCTTTTTGTTCGGAACCTGTCCAATCTGGTTTGGAATGATTTCCTTTTTCGTTGGAAACAATATTAATTTTAAATTTACCTGGTGTATGTATTTCAAACGACCATGAAGACATCGCTTCATCTTTTAAATAGGTACTTGTAATTCTATCTAAACGAATATCGTTGTGAGAACCTTGTGAAATAGATGTGTTAATATTTAACTCCTCATCTTTATATTCAACCACTAATGGTGTCGCAAATTCTTTTTTATCTACACCTGCTAAATCGATGGTTAAAAAACGACCCTCTTGTTTAAAATTAACCGTTTTTGTGGATCCTAATGCATGAATTTTATCCACTTTCGTGATGATGCCATTCAAATCAATTTGATTGCTTACTGGCCAATTGAATATATTTAAAAATATTTTATTAGGTTTTTGTGTCACATAACCCCAATTGTAATTCCAAGGAAACGGTGATGGCGTGGTGCTATAAACAGATTCACCGTTTGTTTTTAACCACTCCCCTGCTTTTTTTAAATTTTTAACAGGTTCTTCAGGCATTAATCCGTTAGCCATTGGCCCTACATTTAATAAATAGTTCCCGTTTCTACTCGCCGATGCTATCAAAGAGTTTAACATAAATAGGGGTTCACGCCACTCATGGTCGTCTTTTCTATAACCCCAAGAGGTATTGGTTGTTCCTGCCATTTCAAAAGGGATGGCGAGATGATCTCCTGTAAAATAATTATCAGAAGGTGTAAAAAAATCAAAATAGAAATTTTTATTAATGTCAGTTGGTGCTATTTCGTCTCCAATTCTTGAACTTATAATAATATTAGGTTGCAATTCCTTCGTTATTTTAACAAATTCACGAATTTCTTCATTATCCAATCCTTTACCCATATCGAACCAAATAATGTCGATAGTACCATAATTTGTTAAAATTTCTCTAAGTTGTGGAAACGATTTTTCTTTTAAATACTTCGCACGATCCATTTTTGAAGATTCAAAATCTACGGTGTTCATGCGTTCTTGTAATTTCCCTTCGCCTATATATGCATCAGGACTGTCCCAGTCAATGGCGTGTGAATAATATAAGCCGAATTTTATACCTTGTTTATCACAAGCTTCTTTCAATTCTTTAATAATATCACGTTTAAAAGGTGTGCTCATCACATCATATTCAGAAACTTTGGAATTAAATAGTGCAAAACCATCATGATGTTTTGACGTAATAATCATGTATTTCATTCCAGCTTCCTTAGCCGTTTTTGCCCATTCATCCGCATTAAATTTTGTTGGATTGAATTGTTCTACCAATTTTTTATACTCGCTAGCAGGTATTTTTAAGGTATTCTGAATCCATTCTGCAATTTTCGGTGTCACTTCACCATTATATTCACCTCCTAAAATGGAATACAAACCCCAATGAATAAACATACCGTATTTTGCATCTTTCCACCATTGCATACGTGCTTGGTACTCTTCTTCTGTTTCATAAGGAATTTCAACTTTTGAAGGCACATTACTTTTAAAATATGCTTCTATATTACTTTGATAATTTGAAGTTTTAGTAGCATCATCGTACGGGTTTTCTTCATTGTTCGTTAGCGTATTTACTTCGGAAACTTCCTTAGTGATTACGGTTTTAGTTTGCTTATTCACGTTGCAAGACATGAAAGAAAATATCATGACTAATACTGTTATTTTGTAGAAATAGTTCGTATTCATTCGTTGTGTTTTTTTATTGAATTGTAACCCTTATTATAAATTTATCAATGGCTAATTTTGTACCCATTCTTTTTGAATCTTTTTCCACGCTTTCAAACTTTTACCAACCCATTTTGGTGTTTTGCCCAATCGGTGTCTTAATTGTGCTTCGTATAAAGATTCCGGTAAAACGGCTTTTCCTAAACTTTCTAGATATCCCAAATTTTCTTCATTAAAAGTAGTTGGCGAACCATGAAAACCTACAACAATTGGATTTACTACTGAAAAACCCCAATACAAATGACGTGAACCTGATAATTTCCAAAAATCGTAATTTTCAACAGGTTTACCTTTATAGTTATAATTCCAAAGTGTCAGTCCCTCTAAATGATGTGGTTCGTTTTTATAATTACCTCCGTGCGATGTTATTTCGCCACTTTCATACATATCAACCAAGTTATTTTTTGGAATATCAGCATGCGAATCCCATCCTTGTTTTGGTGTTTTTATACGCCAAATTACAGAACCTGAAGTTTTATGAGACATAGACGCGCCATGAAACTGACCGTTATTGGAAGCGTCACTAATTAAACCTGTTAATATTCTTGTAGATTCTGAAACGTTGGTTAATTTATGACCACTATTGCCTTCAACCAATAACAATAAAATAGAAGAAGCGTGACTATTACTAACTGAAACTGCACCTGTGATATTGCTAAATTTACATCTAGTAACCCAAGAATTTGCAACACGTTGCATAGAAATTATAGACCACGCATTGTCGTGTAAAAAATCTTTATGATGCACATACGCATCGTTGAAATTTGCTTTGAAATAAATATCTTCTACTCCCACATTTTCCAATGGATAAAAAGGTATTGCTTCCCAATTGTAATCTGTATTAATTGAATTTATTAATGGATCTTTTAAGGTAATTATATTCCCTGAAATACTTTTTATTTCATGATTTTCTACAAAAGTAACCCCTTGTTCCAATACCTTTTCCCAATGTGGACGTACTTTTTTTCCTGCTAAAGCTTCAGTTACAGCATTAACATTATAAGGCATTTCTAATTGAATAAATTTTGAGTTTTTAAACAAATGTATATTTTCTACTTCAATGGTAAAATCGCCTTTAGTTGCATTTTTAGCAATGTTTGTTGGTTTTCCTTCTCCCTTTTTAGAAAAAAATGTAAACATATAACTCACTTTCCATTCGGCTTCATCAGGAGTTCTTTGCAACATGTGATCTTTCATGTTAATCACTGTTCCGTTTTTACCCAAACCGCTTCCTTTTAAAATAATATTAGAAGCTGTTATTTCAATAGGATTCGTTTTTTTAGGTTTTACATTTACTAAAAATTCGCCTTTTGGAAAAAACACAACACCTCCATTATTTTTTTCAGCAGCATTAATTGCAGCTTGAATAGCATCTTGATCGGAAATAGTATCATTTGGAATGGCTCCAAAATCCACTACATTAAAAACAGTTAAATGTTTGTGCTTTTTAGGTATTTCTTTTTCACCAAGTTTATATCCAGCATACGAATAATCGAACAATTTAGGAATATTAGGATTGTTAATTTCACCTGTAAATTTTTTCCAAATTGTAGCTTCTTGCGCATAACTTGTGCAAATGCTGAAAATAACAATGAAACAATTAATGAAAATGATACGCATTATTGTATGAATTTTTTACTTTTTGTTTTTTCTAAGATTGTTTGTCATTTCGACGTTAGGATATATTTCACACTTTTGAGGATTCATATATTATCTTATTTCCACTAACGTCGACATGACAAAACGCTCTCTTTTAAATTCTCTAATTTCAGATTTTATTCAAATTAAATTCTCTAGGCAATCCATTAATACACTCTAAAGTGATTATGGTGTTTGCACCCGAATTATCAGTAGCTTTTATAAAATCGTTCGCATCCGCATTCCATTTTCCTTCCAACGTAATTTTAAGTTCCACAGCTTGGCTATAATTTCTAAACCTTCCTTTTTGATATTCAGGGAAATTTAAATCTGGTTGTACAGCGCTAATTGTTAAAATTTTATCGCTTTTTTGATTCACCATTACAAAAGCTGGTTTCGAAACTTCTTTTAAAATACCACTTTCTAAATTTTTATTCGCTTCAAACACTACATAACCTGTTGTACTGGTTTCTTTATTTAAAACAATATGTGCAATACTGTCTGCTCTTTTAATAGCAAACGATTCATCATTTTTAACTGTTTTTCCAAAATTCTTTTGAGCGTCTTCACTTAAAAACGGATAAATAACATATTGGTACGATGCATTTTTTGGAGCCATACCATGGTCTATCCAAGCAGTTGCATAATCGCCTTCGGTTTCCTTAACACCTTTTGCTGCATTATCAATTTGTCCCGTATTTACGGAATATTTATTGTGATATGAATTCTGATGTGAATTTTTTATCTGAACTGGTGTATTTGATAGCATATAATATCCATTCCCATAAGGATCTATTAACCAACTACCTGATTTTTCATCTTGTTTTAAAGTTGTTTCATAAGGAAACTTTTTAATAGTTTCTGAAGATGTATATATAGGTGTTTTAGTGTCTTTTAAAAACGTTTGAAAAATATTGGTTTGTGTTGGGTTTTTCTCGTCAATACTAGAAATATCCGTACCAATACAAATTAATTTGTTTCCAAAAGAAAACACCGATTTTTTAGCATAAAGCCTTCCAGGGAAACCTACGTTTGTTTCTCTTTCGTCTCCATCGGCATTAGATCCTTTACCTTCGTTCAAAATCATTCCAAAAATACCATTGTCCTCTAAAGTAGTCGTTCCAGCAAAACTTTCGTTTGAACGGAACATAAGCAATGGCACTTTAGGTTCTAATTCTTTTAATGGCAAATAAACGATAGTAGTCGCTGGATAGCGGTTCCAATCCCAACCTTCTTGTTTAAATCCACTTCCTTCTTCACCTTTAGCGTTTAATAATTGAACCGATCCGTTTGCGGGATACCTTCCATATCTATTTGCCGTAACATAAATTTCGGAAGCCCAAACATATTTGCTATAGCCTTTTATGAGCGCTGCCCAATCATTGCGTCTGTGTACCGCAGTAGCACCATAAGGAAAGGTATAATAGCCCGATAGATTTTCTTTTTGTATGTCATTTACTTGGGTAAAAAGAGTCGTATTTACCATATCATCTTTACCCCAAAGTCTTAAATAAGCACCCGCAACCTCTGAATCTATGCTTGAAGTGCCTTCAGGATTTCCTGAATATGCCATATCTAAAAATTGTCCCTTTAAATTATCTATACCATTACCTTCTAAAGGATGGCGCCCTGCATTACCAAAGCCCCAATTGAATGATTGGCTATAAATTCGACTCGATAAAAAAGAATTTTTAAAATTTTTATGCCCTTCGGTACCAATACGGAAACGTGTTCCTGATAGTGTCTTAATTATTTTTGGGACACTACCAAACGCTCCAAGACCATATGCTGGATAATGCCCATTATGATGCCATGCGGTTCCATCTACCTTAAAGCCCCATTCTTCATTTTGTTGTGCCAAAGTAATGGATATGTAGTTTGAATACGCCAATAACATAGCAGCTTGCGTTTCTTGCTTTTCAAATAAAAAGATAAGCATTAAATGGTAGTAAGCTTGCGTGTTTAAATAGTCAATATTTACATGAAAATTAGCTGGATCATCTAAAAGCATCCCTTCATTGAACAGCCAATGCAAACTCGCTCCAACCTCATTTAACATACCGTTGTCATACAGGAATTGGCGCATAATAAAAAACGCCTCAGTAATTTGCCTAACGTTATAGCCAATATGATGCCTAGTACCGCCATTGGATCCTGCTTGCCATCCCTGATCCAGAAAATATTTTGTTCCAGTTAGGAACATCGCTTTCATTTCCAATTCTTCAGCAGCGTTTCCTCTTTTATGAAAGCTGGCTATTTTTTTCATTACCTTTCCTAAATCCTGAATATCATTAAATTTTCTAGGGCCTAGTTGAGCCTCATCATAATAATCTTGATGTTCTTTAAACGTTAAAGGAGGTCCTAAAACGGTGTTACCGTTATTGGTTATATTTAATTTTTGAAAATCTTCGCGTACGGAATCTATATACAGTTTGTATTTTTTTTGAATTTCTAAATCTTGATCTATAATGGATTCAAATCGTTTTAAATCTGCTCTTATAGCCATAGAAACTGGCCCTGGTTGCAGATTCTTAATGCGGTCATAATTTGCCATAGTTGGTAACCAGTGGTCTTCCCCTTTTGGTTGATTCGCTTTTATAAAGGGTACTATTTCATCTGGATATGAATGTCTATCGTCTTGGTATTGCGAATAAATAATATCATCAAAAAATAATTTCCCACTTTTTGCGGTGGTGCTTATTTTAAAATAATCATAATTTATTGAAGCTAATTTTTTTGGAGCATTGCCTTCCATTTCATAAAATGGCACCCAAATGGTTCTCCAACCTGTAAACGACAATGGCACATCAAAATAAACTTCTTTAACGCCGTTTTTTTCGTAAGAAATAGTTATTTTTTCATTTTGAGCTGTTTCATTATAGATTGCCATTTGCAAGGTTGGACTTGCAGGAAAAAAATCGCCATAATCTAGCGGACTTTCTTTAATTGGCAAAATTCTAAAATTTGACGTTCCTATAGCGCTTTCTCCATTCCATTCCCATTGTAAAGACGATTTACCATATTTTCTGTGGGCCTCGCTTAATGCTATTTTACCGTTCGTAACTTTATAAGCAGTTAAGCCTTTATTAGACTCGAAAGATTCTACCCCAGGTTTGTAATCTTGTTGTGCATAACTCACATTTATAATTAATGCAGTTAAAAAAAAGACGCTCTTTATTTTATTTGAAAATTTGATTAATTTATTCATAATCTTAATTATTTTATTTAACAAATGGTTGCAATATTATATGACAAATTGCTTGCGGTTATTTAAAAAATATACTTTACTAAAGTCATCAATTAGTTTATTAATACTTAAAGTATATGCTTTCTAAATTTCATTGTATTCTTTAATTTATTTTTCTTGCATTTTTTTAAGTCTAGCTAAAGCTTCAATATAATAATAGTCTGCATAAATTAAAGCGACATCTATTTCATGTCCTAATGATTTTGCTCCAGTAGAATGTAACAAAAATGAATCTGCTTTCCCAACTCCAGAATAATTACTTGAACCTAAAGATTTCAACATTTTTATGGCGGCATTGTAATAACGTTCTTGATCTGCTTTATTTTCAACTAAAGTACTTAAATCTAATAATGCTGAAGCTACCACTGCTGCTGCCGAAGCATCTTTTTCTTCTTTTGGATCATTGGCAACATCAAAATCCCAACAAGGCACCATATCTTCTGGTAATAATGATAAATATTTATCTGTTATTTTCTGAGCAAAATGTAAAAACTTTTTATCTTTTGTTTCTTTATAAACCAAGGTATAACCATACACGCCCCATGCTTGACCTCTAGACCAACGGCTATCATCTGCAAATCCTTGTTTGGTGTGTCTGTTTAAAATATTTCCATTAATGGAATCATATTCTATAACATGCCATGATGTTAAATCTTCTCTGAAATGATTTTTCATAGTGGTTTCAGCATGCTTAACGGCAATGTCGTAATATTTTTGATCACCACCATTTTTGGCTGCCCAAAACAACAATTCCAAATTAAGCATATTATCTATAATAGTAATATGTTGTTGCCAGCGAGGGTGCATTTTATTAGACCATGATCTAATAGTACCAACTTTAGGATTAAACCTTGACGCCAGTGATTGTGCTGATGCCAACAAAACATCTTTATATTCCTTTTTTTGTCCTATTTCATAACCAAGTCCGTAAGCTGGAAACATCATAAAACCAATATCATGGTGTTCTGTAATATTTTTAAAATCTTCAAAAACTTCGGTGCGTTTAATGGCTTCATCTTTCCATTTTTTATTACCCGTAACATCATAAGCATACCATAAAATACCTGGATAAAAACCAGAAGTCCATATTAATTTATTGTTGGCTACTTCCTTCCATTCAGTTGCGTTTGTTTCAATTAAACGTGGGTGTTTTGTAAGATCTGTTAACTTAGGCACCGCAATTTCTAATTGATTTTCACAATCGTCTAGTTGCTTTTGTAAATCAATATTTACGCTATTTTCTGTTACAACCTCTGCTACTGGTTCTTTTTTTGAATTTTTACAACTAGCAGTAAAAATTAAAAGACCTGCAAAAAAAAGACTTTTAAAAATGAACCGTTGTTTTTTGAATGAATTTAAATTATTTCGCATCATAGTACTTATTAATGTTGGTGTAATTTTTTTAGACTCTATAAATTATATCGTTGCTATTTACTACAAAGTAATGACTAAATTATTTAGATTTAAGCGGTGTATCCGTTCTAAGGAAAGGGGGTAATTAGCCTTTTGCTTATTTTCATAGTTTTGAAACTACTTAAATTAAAATTATTGATTAACCTATTAAGTACCATTAAGTGACGACTAAACAAACACCATTCAAAATTCCGACAGCACTTAACTTAAAACATACTATTACAGTATCAACATTCAAGTCTTAATTCTTGAAAATAAAATTCAAAACTAGCAATATTCTTTTAACCCTTTTCTAAAACAACAAAAGGTAGCAATTCAAAATCACTACCTTTTATTATTAAAAAAAATTGATAAATATTATGTGTTTTTATTAGTTTACTATTACTTTTTTACTTGCCACACCACCATCTTGAGATTCAATTCTTAAGATATAAACTCCTTTAGAAAATTTTTCTACATTAATTGGTTGTGCTGAGTTACTTGTGTAAACGGTTTTACCTGTAATATCCATCAGTCTAACATTTTCAATTTTAATGTTAGAATCAATAGACTGAATATTTAAAATACTATTGGTAGGGTTTGGATATATTGAAATACCTTGGCTTAAAACATCGTCTGCAACTGATAATACTGCTGCACTTATGGTTATTGCAGCATCATTTATTTTAGCAACATCTATGGAAAAATCACGGTACGTAGCACCACCATCTGTTCTTTTCCATCTTATTTCTAAAACATCACCAGCATCAGTAGCTTTTGCATCATAAGTAACACTTCCTGTTTTAAAAGTAGAATCAGTAAATGATAGTTCAGCAGACTCCGCTAATAACATGCCATCTATTGCGTTCCATAATTGTAATATTATTTTAGAAAAAGAATTACTTGCTTTGTAACCGGTAGTTTCTGCTTTATATCTTTTACCTGCTACCATAGTTTCAGTAAGTGTATATTTTGCGCCTTGAGGGTCAACACCATCACTACCGTTAACGAATATAGCACCATCAGCATCAGGACTAAAAGTATTAGAACCAATGTTTACACCAGTTGTTTCAAATGATATTGCAGTACCAGCGTTTATGACTCCAAAAGTACCTACTGGAGATACAGGTTGCAAAACCTCGGTTACAAAAGTTGTATTTAAACTAAGGTTATCTATTTTAAATTTACGTGTAATATTATTATCAACTCTTATATACCTTACTTCCAAAACATCACCTATATCAGTAGTAGTAGAAGTATAACTTAAAGATATCGTTTGTGTTTTTGTACCAACAGGTTCAGCTGTTGGTTTATCTATTGAAATTGTGCTAGAAACCGCCAATTGTACATCATCAGTTGCATTGTGCAAAGAAACTTTAAAGTTTACAAAAGAATTTACTGTATTGTATACAGCCGTACTAATAGCATAAGTGGTCGCGTCTTGCATAGTTCCATTAAATGTAAACTTAGCACCTAAGTCAGGAATGGCATCTAACCCAATAACTTCTATGGCGCCATCTGCAACACCATCACCATTATCACCATCATCTGTAACTGTAGCTAAGGTTGTATTCCCAACAGGATACCATAAACCATTAGCAGGTACTTGAGCAGATGCTATGGACACACCCATAACAGTCATTGTTAAAAATAATAATTTTTGTGTAATTTTTTTCATCATAAATATAGTTTAAGTAGTTAATAAAAATTTATTTTTATTGATGTAGTAATATTAGTAATAAGAACTGTTATTAATGTGGGGTTAACTGTTCTAACAGCGGGGGTATTTTGTTCATTTTTAATAACAAGGGGCATAAAACCCCTTGTTACAGCATTTTATATTAGTTGATGATAATTTTTTTGGTAATTAGTTCTCCTGTACTGGTTTCCAAACTTAAAAAATAAAGTCCTTTTGAAAAATGACCTATATTAATTGGTTTTGTACTATTTTGGGTATAGATCGTTTTTCCAAAAACATCAAAAAGGCGCACCATTTTAATTTGAATAGTTGCATTTGAAACATCCATATTTAAGATAGTACTTGTAGGGTTTGGATAAATTGTAATTGGAAATTTGTCAAATGCTTCAACACTCAACGTACCTGAATTTAACAAAACCTCTTTAGCCAATCCATCTACCAAGGTAAATTCAATTACGGTTTCCGTAGTATTGGAAGATAAAATTTGTACACCTGCGTACGAAGCACTTAAAGCCCATTCGCCTTTCAGTGTAACCTCCCGTGTTACTTGTATAGCTGGCGTAAAGGGTTCTTTGCTATTAAAACCAATATCTGGATTGTCAATAGATACTAATAAGGTTTTATTGCTGTTGTTAAACTCTGTCATAACAAGGCAAGACGCATCTACGTCTTTTACTTTGTCATAACTTAAATTTGTTGCACTATTAAAAAAAGAATAGCCCCAAATATTTTTTGCAATATGTTCCACAATATGTGCATTAGCATTTTTTTGGTGCACTGTATATGGTTTGTTTGCACTTTGTATAGCTGTGTTTAATGCCTGCATTTCAGTTGCATTGCTCTTAGGTTTTAATATGTATTCGTAATTTTTGTTAGATGGGTTTTTACCATGGTTTATATATCCTGTATAATAGGTAGCTGTAGAATTACCTGCTGGTACTGAACCAGACCATATTTGATCTTGATTTGGTGTTTTTTGTACTTCTTTTTTAACTACAAGCTCACCATTACCAGAAACCAAATAGAACCCTGTGCCATAATTACTTAGCAACCAGTTGTTTGAAGCGCCGCTATAGGTAATTAAACCTGTTGCTGTTTGGTTTGTTCCATTTACATTTACACCAATCCCCTTATTGTCTAATCGTTGAAACAAGGTGGTTACAGTTTCGTTTGAAGTATCATTGTTCGTAATTCCTGAACCCAAACAAACAATAATATCATCAAAATAAAAATTAGATTTTTTAAAAGTGAAGGTGTTATTGTGGTTTTCAGAAGCGTGTGTTACACTAAATCCTTGGCCTGTTTTTTCTTGAAAATCCATGGCGAACATACCATAATCACCATGATTATTAGTCAATAACTCGCTGTTTTTGTTCTTTAAATTTAAGGCACCTACAAATCTTTTTTGTTGTTCCTCATCTATTCGTCCACGTTCTGCATGTAAGTTTTCCCAAGGTAATTTAATAACGGTTGTACCTGGGTTAAAGTTCCAATCCCACGTTTTATCATCATAGCCATTGCCTGTTAATTTATCACCCGAATACATAACTTCTTGGGCTCCATAACTTTGGTAACGCCCATATCTGTTTTGTGATATATATGTTTCAGATCCCCACATATTATTAGAAAAACCTTTATTAAATACCACCCAATCGCCTTTTCTAAAAGCACCAGCCATAGCATGGTTAAATTGGAAAAAACCTTCTGTAAAAGGTGTTACCGTACTATAGTTAAATGCTGCATCCACACCATAAATTCTGTTGTATATTCCTGCTAAAATAGGATCTGCTGTTGATAAACCAAGAATTTCTCCACCTGAAATTGCAATTGTTTTAAGCGCAGATTGGCCTATTGGCCTCGTTCTATTTTGAGGATTTCTTCCCGCAGTTGAAAATGCTTGAACTCCATCATCATTTGCTTGTATAAACTGAGTGTAAAACGCATTCCGAAACACCTGATAATTAGCTTTCTCCACTTGAAAACTTGTACCACTTAAATAGGTTAGTAAAGTAGCTGCTGCGCTATAAGCATACATATAATTGTTATACGCCACCCAATGATGAAAACCGGTTCCATCAACTTTTATACCATCGGTAGTTCCGGCTGTATAAGAAAAAAAGCGATCTATGTAGCGTTTGTAGGCACGCATATATCTGTAACGTTCATCTGGTGTATTTTGCCATAAACTATAGGCTAACATAGCGTCTGAAATATTATGAATTAAATCTGTATTGATAGCTCCATTAGCTATTTGATAAGATGCATTATAAGTAGGTGCCCAAAAATGTTCAAAACCAACAGAATGCTCATGTAATGTATAAGCAAATAAATTTTTAACATTTGGATCTAAAAAATCTTTAAGTAGCGATGCTGGTCTTGCAAATTTTTGATAATCATACATTTGACTATTTAATGCTAAAGTACCATTACAAAAATATTGCGATGTTAGCCAAACTATATTATTTGCTTTCTCTCTAACAGCCATATCACTAGGATTGAATTTTAAATATTGAGCATATCTTTTAAGAAATTCAACTTGGCTAAAATTTGTAATTGGAATTGTAGATGAAATTGTTCCAGAATTAACTGTAACTCCCAAAGCGGCGTAAGAAGCATCAGCAGCTGTTAAAGTACCGCTATAACTGGTTCCTAAATAAACATCTGAAAAACGGTTTACTGCGGCATTAATTTCTACTTCAATAGTAGCATTTGAAGGTGTTAATGATAAATCAGGAATTACAGTAAACGGACAAGGGCCTCCTATTGTTACAATATCCAATAATTTTAAATTATCAATGGTAAAATCTCTTGCTGTATTATTTGCTGAAGCACTAGTACCTGTTCGAATATAGCGTGCTTGTAATTCATCACCAACATCATTAGAGACTGCTGTATAACTTAATATCGTATATATTGGTGTTACATCATTTCCATCTATCTTAATTTCCGACGACGTTTTTAATACTTTATTATCAGTTTTATTAAATAATTCAATTTTAAAATTCACATACGAACTATTTCGGTTATAGGTAAAGGTACTAATCGTTATGGCTTCACCTAACTGCATAGTGCCTCCAAAGGTGTATGCAGCGCCTAAACCTGAAACAGCCGATTGACCATCAACAACTGTAGCGCCGTCTCCAATACCATCTCCATTATCGGCATCATCATAAACAGTTGTTAAATTTACATCTCCTATGGGTGTCCATGCTCCAGAAGAAGTGTTTACTTGCGAATAAGAAGTAGTTGCTACTAGTAAAAATAGCAGTACTTTAAGGTATAAATGTTTCATTTTTTTTTAGTTTAATACTGTTTAAAAAAGTAGTCTTTTTATTCAATTATAAAAAAATCCCCAATACCAAAACTAACGTAATGGCATGGGGATTTTAATTTATTATTAATACTACTATTACTCTGTTACTGTAATAGTATATTCTTTAACACTACCCTGTTTGCCATTAATTGTTTGGTTGTTTCCTACAAATGCTACGTTATAAGTACCAGGTGTTGTATATATATATTCGAACGTTTTAAGCATATCCGAATATAATTTTAAAGGAACACCCATATCAGGAGCAACGGCACCAGATAAATTTACTGGATTCGTTATTAACCAATCTTCGTTTGTATAATTTGCTTGATCTCCTGCCATTTCATAAAGATTACCTTTATTCACCCAATTATCTTTGGTTACATTTGATGCATGTGTTCCTTCAACGTTCACAGGTTTAAAACCAGGACTTGTAAGACTTGTTACACCTAATGAATAAGTTTCATTGGCAACTGCTAGTGAAATATCAAAACTTTGTATTCTAAAAGTACCTTGTCTGTTACCTTCTGAATTTTTCCCTTGAGCATATACTTTTACTGCAAAATAAGTGGGTTTATCGCTCGCATATTCAGTAATATTTATGTTACCAGAATTTGTAAGGTTCCATGTTCTTGCTGTAGCAAAAGTAAATTTACTAGAAATATCTGTCCATGTAGCAGCTTTTACATCTGCAATAGTCCCAGACCCTGTATAATCTGTAGAAACTAATAAACTCCAAGCATTGTCAGATTTACTTGCTCCATCCATATAATGTCTAGCAGTATCAAAGTTTAAGAAAAACTCGCCTTCCGCCTTAAATCTGTCACTATTTTTTATTTCATGACTATATTCACCTGAGAAAAAGCTTAAAAAGTTGGGAGCATTATTTATTGTAAACACTACAGGCTCACCTACTTTTACTGTTTTGTTAAAAGCAATATCAAAATTAGGCACCTTTACTTCTTCCTGATCTTCACAACTCTGAAACACGAAGGCTACGAGAAGCAACATAGTTACTATATAAACTGTTTTTTTCATCTTGTGTGTTTTTTTAAATTAATATATTTTATTACCAACCTGTGGTTTGCTTTAAATTTGTATTTACACCCAATTCTTGTGCTGGAATAGGAAGTATATAATTTTTATTTGGTTCAAAATCGTTATAACCATCATACCAATCATAACTACCAGCCATACTGTTTCTGTTTGCTACAGCACCAGCAGCTGCTGGAGATATTACAGGAATATTGTTATCATCTAATGAAAAAGTTCCAAAAGTTGTAACATCAAGATTCTTAAAATTAACATCTGCTGCTAAAGTTTGCATTGCTGCTTTTGTTTCATTTACTTTTTGTTCTAAAATTCCCCATCTTACTAAGTCGTATTTACGGTGTCCTTCAAAACACAATTCTAACAAACGTTCTTCTTGAATATCGTTTTCAGTAACAGCAATTATAGGAGTTGCATTCGCTCTGTTTCTTACTGCGTTAACAGCGTTTAATACCTCTATAGATCCTGGTGTTAATTTGTTTTGTGCTTCAGCATATATTAAATACATTTCAGACAAACGTAACACAGGCCAGTGGTGTGAACCATAACTACCAATAAGTGGATTTTTTTCTAAATATCTACGGTATTTTGATGAAGGAATAGTAAACTGACTGTTTATTAATTTTAATTGACAGTTGTTATCTCTTGCTCCAAAAAACGGAAGCGTGTTCCAAAGTCCTCTTTCGTCACTAGGATCTGATCTGTATTTTAAAACCAACGTTACGGTTGCAAAACATTGCGCATAACTTTTACCTTTAAATTGGGCACCTAATGCAGTACATTCTTCATCATCAAACTTCATTCCAAAACCAGAACCCAATTTAGAAGATTGGTTTTGATCTAGAGATGCATAAGAGAACCCTATTTGAAATAAAGATTCTTTGGTTTCATACGTTTCTTGAGCTAATTTGTTAAATATATCTGCATACACTGGGTTTAATATATGGTATGGATCATCCATTACCATCTTACTCCAATCTCTTGCTTTTTCATAAGCACCAGGTTCATTAAAAGGGGCGCTTGCCATATATAAATAAGCTCTAGCCAATAAACCTCTAGCGGCACTTTTATTCCCTCTACCTCCTATTGCTACTGCAGCTGTAGGTAAATGTGCTTCGGCATATTCCAAATCTGCTACAATTTGTTTATACACATCAATACCTGCTGTTCTAGGTAATAAATCTTTAGAAATAGATTCCGCTTCTAAAGGCATAGGAATCCCTTGAACACCACCAAATGCTTTTTGTATGTCAAAAAATAGGAACGCTCTTAAAAAACGTCCTTCTGCGGTAAATAACTGTTTCGTTTCGTCGTCTAAAGGCGAATTTTCAACACCTACTAATAAATTATTTGCTGCTGAAACACCTGCATAATAATCAATCCAAGTATCTCCTAAAGTAGGGTCTGATGCTGTAAAGTTATTTTTAAGGTAATTTTGAAGCCCTGTTCTATTATACAAACCTTCATCTGTCCAATCTGTTGGGTACTGAGCATTAATTATAGCTTCTCTATATACTTTTACTACACGACTGTAGGCACCTGCTAAACCTGCTATAGCACCAGCTTCTGTTTTATAAAGGATTTCGGAGGTGATACTGTCCTTTTGCTCTATATCTAATTGGTCATCACAGCCTTGTATTAAAAAGGCTGTAAGGATTGTTACTATTATAAATTTAATTTTCATGATTGTATTTTTTAAAATGAAACATTTAGACCAACACTGAATGTTCTAGCTTTTGGATAAGCTGAAAAATCAATACCTGGTGTAATTAATGAGTTTGCTACTGATACCTCTGGGTCAAAACCTGAATAATCTGACCAAGTGATTAAATTTTGTCCTGATAAAATCAATTCAAAACTGTTCAACCTTAATTTCTCTATCACCTCTTTAGAAAATCTATAAGAGAAATTAACTGTTTTTAATCTTACATACGAACCATCTTCTATAATTCTAGAAGAGACGTCTTCAAAACCTTGACCACCTGCTCTATGCATGGTTGTATTTTGGTTATCTATAGACCATCTATTAAGTGTTGTTGCCAATTGGTTTTGACCGCTATTTTCCATATTCTCCAATACCAAACGGTTGGCATTTAAGATATCATTTCCATAAGACCATTGTAAAAACGTACTTAATTGGAAGTTTTTATATGTAAACGTGTTTCCAAAACCACCAAAGTGTTTTGGTAAAGCATTACCAATTATGGTTTTATCACCTCCTGCTATTTTTCCATCACCATCCAAGTCCTTAAACTTTTCATCACCTGGTTGGTGGCTAGCTCTGTAACTAGATATCCCTGCACGTAAGGTATGTGCCGAAGCGTTCGCATCGTAATTCACAAAATCAGCTGGTTGATATACACCATCAGATACATACCCAAACATATTACCTAAAGGCTGCCCTTCTTCTACAATAAATTGGTTGGTTGCCAACCTTTGGTAGTATTGTCCTTTACCAAAAATAGGTACCCCTTTCGTTATTTTCTCAACAGTATTTTGATTGAAAGAAATATTAAAATCTGAAGTCCAACTAAAGTTTTTATTTTTAATATTAATAGTGTTTAAACTGATTTCCATACCTTTATTACTTACTTCTCCTGTATTCTCCCAAATGGTTTCAAACCCTTGTGATGGAGCAGCCTGAGCGTCTAAAAGAAGATCTTTGGTGTTTTTTTGATATACCTCAACCAATAGAGACAAACGGTCTTTAAACAAGCCCATATCTAAACCAACATTGTACTGTTCTGTAGTTTCCCAAAATAAATTTGGGTTGGCTCCATAATCTGTAGGACGTTGCCCAGATATTGTTGTACCTCCAAAAAAGTAACTTGCATCATTATCTACTAAAATATCAAGTTTTGCATTACCCGGAATTCTATCATTTCCTGTTTTACCATAACCAGCCTTGACCTTTAACTGAGAGAACAGATCTAATTTTTTAATAAAACCTTCTTTATCTGCGTTCCAAGATACGGCTGCCGATGGGAAATAACCAATATTATTTTTTGTTGGGAACGCTGAAGAACCATCACGTCTTAAAGAAGCTGTAAATAAATACTTTCCTTTATAACCATAATTAAATCTACCTAGTAAAGAGAAAATACTTGAATCTTCAGTATCATACCTATCATTATCGTCTTTTAAAGTTCCACCGTCTAATGCATTAATACCTAAAGGTTCCAAATATAAAGGGATGTCTTTAGCTGAAAAACTTGACACTTCACTTCCTCTAAGATTTAAAGTAACTCCTAACAATCCGTCAAAAGAATGGTCGTTTACTTTCTTTTTGTAAGTTAAAGTATTTACTGTAGAAAAATTATTTCTTTGTTGCTTGTATAACGTACCATTGATACCATCTACTTTGCTTATTAACCTTCCATAAACCGTTTTACTGTTCATAAAAGTTCCTCTTGTTACAAACTGACGATTAAAACTTGCTTTGGTCTCTATAGTAAAGTCTGAATTTACTTTATATTTTAACCCTAAATTTGCAATAAATTGATCGTTTTCGGTTTTTCTATATTCATTTTCTAAAGACACTATAGGATGCCAAACAACAACATTTAATCCATCTAAATCTTCACTTACCTGAGCTAAAGGATCATAACCTTCTGGATAGTCAACAAATTTATTGGCTACATTATTATACGTTAATAAACTTCTCAAAAATGAATATTGCCCAGTTCCTGTTGTACTAAGACCTTCTTGTGTGTAATTGGTATAAATTACATCAATAGTCGCGTCTAACTTATCATTAATTTTATGATTTACGGTCATTCTTCCGTTTAATCTATTATATACTGAATTTGCTAAAGACCCCTCATCTTCCACTGCGTTTAACGAGGCGTTAATTCTTGTTTTATCGCCCCCACTTGATATATTTAGTTTATGGGTTTTTGAATAAGCTGTTCTGAAAGCTTCATCTTGCCAATCTCTACCTTTTACATCTTTATAATCTTCAACACCACCTTGCAACACACCGTAACCAAGATTTTCATCAAAAACAGCATAATACCTTGATGCGGTGGAGTTATAATTAATTTCTTCTGATAATTTTAAGAAATCATAAGGTTCTAACACATCTAATGTTTTTGTAACATTACTAATGTCCAAACGTGTTTCATAAGAAATTCTTGTTTTTCCAGATTTGGCACGTTTTGATGTAATGATAATAACACCGTTTGCCCCACGAACACCGTAAATAGCTGTTGCCGAAGCATCTTTTAAAACAGTCATAGATTCGATATCTGATGGATCAATCATACTAGGTTCAAAATTTTCCATAATGAAACCATCCATAACATATAAAGGTGAGTTATCTCCATTAATAGTATTACCCCCTCTAATAACAATAGTTGCTGCAGCTCCAGGCTGACCACTACCACCACTTACTTGCACCCCTGCAACACGTCCTGCTAAGGCTTGGTCAAAATTGGCAACAGGCGCTTCTGTTAATTTTTCCATCTTCACCGTAGCTACAGATCCTGTTACATCTTTTCTTTGTACTGTACCATACCCAATAATAACCATTTCGTCTAACTGATTAACATCTGGTACTAATTTTACATTTATGGCAGCTTGCCCCTTTACTTCTTTAGAAATTGTTTTGTACCCAAGGTAACTAAATGATAGTGTACCACTTGCGCTAACTTGGATAGTATAATTACCATCAAAATCTGAAGTTACTCCATTTTTTGTTCCTGTTTCTGAAATATTTACACCTGGTAATGGTGACCCTATTTCATCTGTTACTACACCTTTTACAGTTTTAGCTTGTGCGTAAATTGTACTATTACACAAACTTGTAAAAAACAGCATCGCAAAAACAATTCTGAGTAGTGTTTGTTTTGTTAAATTTGATTTGATTTGATTTTTCATCTGTAATGTTTATAGGTTCATTAATTTATTAATTTATGATACTCAAAAATACATCCATTTTTCAAAAACCATAGGGGGGTGAAAACTCAATATAGAGGTGTGAATTGCTCATTATTAACTTTAAGTTAACAATTGATTTTTTGTAATAGCCTTAAAATGATTGATTTATAAATTCAGTTAATAATTCACCCATAATTTTAACATTTAAATAGTTAAAATTACAATGCTATATTACTTACAACTACAACGTTTTCTTTTCTTACAATTCATTCACAAGAACTAGGTTTGTAAAAATTATAAATATTAATAATTAGTTAACGTCGTTAGAGTTAGACGCGTTTTTATTTCTATAAGTAGAAGGTGTTTCATTAAATTGATTTTTAAAACAAGTTCTAAAATATTTTAAATCATTAAAACCAACTTCATAGGCTATTTGTGAAACATTCATTTTGGTTTGAGCCAAATATTGTGCTGCCCTTTTTAATTTAATATTTCGAATAAACTCATTAATTGATTGATCTGTTAATGCTTTTAATTTTCTAAAAATAACAGAGCGACTCATATTCATGTGGTCTGTAAATAAGTTTACATTAAACTCAGGATCTGAGATGTTTTCTTCAACAATTTTTATAGCTTTTTCTAAAAACAATTCATCTGCGGAAGTAAACACAAGCTCTTTCGGTTCTAAAATAATATCTTTTTTGAATTTACTTATTAAGTTTCTTCTCGTGTTTAATAAATTATTAACTCTAACTTCTAAAATATTAGCATCAAAAGGTTTTGTTATGTATGCGTCTGCGCCAATATTATACCCTTCTTTTTGGTGTATTGATGAGGTTTTGGCTGTTAATAAAATAACTGGAATATGGCTTGTTGTAATATTTGATTTAATTTCTTTACACATTTCAAACCCATCCATAAGAGGCATCATTACATCACTTATAATAAGATCTATTGGATGTTCTTTAGATACTTCAATTCCTTCTTGCCCATTATTAGCTTCAAAAACATTGTACTTTTCGCTAAAAATACTTTTTATAAAAGTCCTAACTTCAATATTATCTTCAACAACTAATAGTGATAGCAACTCTTTATTAAATTCTAAAGGAGCGGTATTTGCTAAAATTTCATTATTTTTTAATTCTCTTTCAATAAAAACTGGTTTATCTGAAAAAATATTTTCATCATTTTCATCAAAATCGGTAATACATTCATTTTCAGAAAGATGCTCTTTACCTAAAGGAATGTAAACGCTAAAACAAGTACCATCTTTAGCTGAACTATTAACTTCTATTTTCCCTTTATGTAATTCAATTAAACTTTTTGTTAATGATAACCCTATTCCTGAACCTGAATGCATTTCCTTTTGATCTAATTGATAAAACCGTTCAAAAATAAACTTGATATGCTCTTCTGGAATGATCGTTACAAAATTAATAATATCAATTTTTACAAATTCTGGTTCTTTTGACGTTTCGTTTATTGAAGTTGTTGAAATATTGATAAACAAATCGTTACCATCATTTGTAAATTTAAAGGCATTTGAAATTAAGTTAAAAAGAATTTTTTTCATTTTAAATTTATCAAACCAAACTTCAATGTTTTTATTGGTTGAAGTCAATTTATAATTTACCTTTTTTTGGATTGCTAGTTCTTCAAAAGACAGTTTAATGTTTTCTATAAATGGAATGATGTTGCTTTTTGAAGCTTTTAAATTTAATTTACCACTTTCATTTTTCCTAAAATCGAGCAGTTCGTTAATTAGTTGTAATAAAACTTTTGTATTTCTTTGAATAGTGTCTAACTTTTCTTTAAAAAAACTGTTGTTATTTTCAATGTTTAATAATTGAGTAACTGGGCCTAATATTAGCGTTAATGGAGTTCTAAACTCATGAGAAATATTTGTAAAAAGTTCTAACTTTAATTTGTTTACTTCCTCTAATTTTTCTTTTTCAAGTTTTTCGTTTTTTAATTCATTTCTATCTTTAATTCGTATCAAAACAATTCTTCTAATAAAATATAGTATCAAAAGAAAAATACTGAAATACAATAAATATGCCCACCAAGTTCTCCAAGGCGCTGGTAAGATAGTAACAATTATAGAGGCGCCTTGCTCATTCCATACACCATCGCTATTGGATGCTTTTACTTTAAAAAGATATTTTCCAGCATCTAAATTTGTATAGGTTGCCGATTTTTTGTTCTCAATATAATTCCATTCTTTATCAAAACCTTCTAACTTATAGGCATATTGGTTTTTCTCAGGTTGCGAATAACTTAGGGCTATAAAATTAAAGCTAAACACATTTTGGTTATGTTCAAGTGTTATTTCCTTTTTTGTTTTATTTTCGGCTAAAAAAGGTTTGTTATTTACAAGAATTTCGGTGATAGATACTGGTGGAATGAAGCTGTTTTCTTTAATAATTTTTGGATTAAAAAAATCGATTCCACTTGTACCTCCAAACATTAAATTGCCATTTTGCAGTTTTATGTAGGCTCCAAAATTAAACTCATCACCTATAAGTCCATCAGATGCATTGAAATTTTTAAATTCATTTGTTTTTAGGTTTAACCTACTTAACCCTTTGTTGGTACTAAACCATAAAGTATTAGAATCAGCTGGTAAAATAGTATAAATAACCTCGTTAGGTAAACCTTCATTAATACCATATTTTATACTTTTTTTTGAAATTGAATTGTAATAATACAATCCATCTCCTTCAGTGGCTATCCATATATTTTTAGCAGGATCTTCATATACACAAAGTGTTGCATTAAAATTATTAACGTTTTGGTTTTTTCTATAATCTATTGCAATAAACTTTTGCGTTTTTATATTAAATTTCACTAGCCCATTATCTCCAGCTATTAAAAGTGTATCTCTATTTGATGTTTTAGAAATATTATAAACCAGACTGCTTATTGTACCCGAAGGATCTGGTATTCTGGTAATGGATTTTGTAGCAACGTTCATTACGTTTAAACCACCACCTGAAGTTCCTATCCAAATATTATTTTGGTAATCTTCATATAAAGAAATTACTCTGTTATTGCTTAAACCATTACTATCACCAGTTGTATTTTTATATTTTTCAAATTTAAAAGGTTTAATTTTTGGATTTAAAAAATTAAGTCCGCCATTGTGTGTTCCAATCCAAAAATTACCGTTTCGGGTTCTTATCATAGATTTTACATTGTTTGTACTAAGGCTGTTTGCGTTGTTTTTGTTATGTTGGTAATAATCAAATACTCCTGTTTTTCTATTATAAAAATTAATACCGCCACCTTCTGTTCCTATCCATAAATTTTGATCAGGATCTTCAATAATAACACTCACTACTTTGTAACTTAGTTTAGATGTATTGGTTCCGGTAGTAAAATGCTTGAACAAATCAAAACTACGATCGTAATAATTAACACCTCCAGCATAAGTTCCAATCCAAATATCACCCTTGCTATCTTCAATTATTTGATAAACAGAATTCTGACTTAAGCTATTAGGTTCGTTTTCATTATGTTTAAAGTAGGAAATTTTACTTTTTTCACTATTTAATATATACAACCCTTCATAAGTTCCAATCCATAAATTTCCTTTAAAGTCTTCACAAACTACTCTTACAGGACTTGTTACGGCTTCTGAATTATTTATTGTAAAAGCCTCAAATTGTTGTTTTTGTGGGTTAAACTTTGCCAATCCCAACTCATAACCAAGCAAAATTTGATTTTTAGAATCTTCAAAAAGTACTGGGGCATTTTTTACATGTGATTCAATTGTTGTTTTTGGAGGGTATTTATAATGTGTAAATATATTTTTTTCTACATTGTAAAAACTAATATTATAAACCGTATTAATCCATAAATTGCCATCTTTTGTTTTTAAAAAACTTCTAATTTGATTGCTAATTATTGAATTATTGAATTATTATTTTTCTTGTTTATCTTAATAATATTATTTGAAACAATATCAATCTTATCAATTCCATTATTAGTTGCAACC
>JAGPIQ010000177.1 GCA_018054895.1 Lutibacter sp.
GTGTAATCCTAACCAATTATAGGGATGATAATCTAAAGCCGTTTCACCTCCATACAAAATAGCATTATTTTGTACATATCGCCATATTTGTCCACCTCCTGATGGTGCATTTTCTGTAGTTTGAACAATGTAAATAAAGTTATTAACGTTGTTGTAAAACGGACTCACATCAAAAACTAATTTATCTATATGAAAATGATAATTCAAATCTATTTGATAATTTCGTTGTGCTTTTAAATTGATATCTCCTCTTTCAAAACGCGACTGATGAATCCCATTTTGCGTAAGTTCAGAAATATTTGGACTTCTAAAACCAGAAGCAATATTTAACTTAAACAAATGATTATTCACTTTATAAGTAGAACCCACAGAACCACTTAAACTACTATAATCGTTATTAATTTCGTATTTATTTACACCTGTAGATATAAAAGGATAGGATTTCATAGTTCTCATATCGTATCGCAAACCTCCATTAAGCGTTAAAGCATCGGACAAATCAATTTCATCCACCACAAAAACACCAAAATCATTAATGGTAGCATCAGGCATTGGGTTACTATTACCATAATAATCATCCGCCTCATTTTCTATAAAAGCACCGTTAAATCCTAACGTATATTTACTTTTATTCTGTTTCAAACTATACTTTGTATTATAGGATATGGTAGATAAATCCATAGAAGCAAAAATCATATTAGGGTATAAACTTGAATTATCTGCAATTCCTTTTCTTATATTTTGTTGATATGATACATTAACATCTAAAATACCTTCACCAATAAAAAATTTGTTTTTTGAAGCCAACAACTTGTTAACTAAATCTACATTCCAAAAATCTATTTTTCTATCATCATTCTGAACTACCGTAATTGATTTTTGATTGGTTAGACCATAGGTTGGTGCATTATAATCAAAATACAAAGCGAAATTACCCAGTTCACTTCTATACCCTACATTTGAACTTAAATTTAGCTCCTTAAATCGGGTATTTACTACTTGGTTTCCGTTTCCATCTTCGTAATCTTTATGATTTTTATTCGTAAAAGAAGCGCCTCCAAACCATTTTTCACCACTTGCTTTCACATCAAAATTAGTTACAAACCCTTCTGTATTGCTGTGGTATTGTGTATTTACTTTTGCTTCTAATGAATTGGTACTCGCAGGATTTTCTTTAATCACATTAATAACACCACCAACTGCATCTGAACCATAAATTAGGGAGGCTGGACCTTTTATAACTTCTATTTTTTTTGCTGAAAATTCATCTGAAATAAAAGGGTGATTACTAGAAAATTGAAAGTTTTCAGATTTAATTCCATTGTTTAAAAAAACAATATTTGTATTGCTCAACCCTCTAATAACAGGCTTTGTATTTCCAACACCATTACTAACACTGCTTAAACCTGGAAGATTGGATAAATTATCCGCTAATGAAATTTTTCCAGATTGAAATAGATCGTTTTTCTTTACCGATTCAATAGAAACAGATACTTTTTCTCTGCTTTTATTACCATCACCAGTAATAATAATTTCTTGTAGTTCAAGTAAATTTTCATTTAATCTTATAATCACTTCTTTTGAAGAATGTAATGTTACTAACTGTGTTTTGTATTCATTTTCAGAAATTTCAACTTGAATATATTTGTTGTTATTTATGAATATAAAGCTTCCATTTGTATCAGTTACTACGGATTTGTTTAATTCATAAGCATAAATATGAGCGCCTACTATTGGTTTTTCTGTTTCAGCATCAATAACTGTCCCTTTAAAATTATTTTGAGCCACTAATAAGTTCGAAATACTTAAAAACAGTAGAATTATATAATTTTTCATCACTAAGTTTTATTAATTTAGCTTGCAAATATAGTTGTAAAATACTTATATTGCAACACTGTTACATTAAGAAATGAAGAAAAGACTCACTAAATCAAAAAAGGCTGTTTTAGAATGCCTAAAAAAGGCGCATAAATACGGTGTAAAATCGGACGAAATAGAACAACAATTACCTGAATTTGACCGTGTTACTATATACAGAATATTACAAAGCTTTGTTGATGATGGCATTATTCACAAAGTAATTTCTGATGATGGAAAATTCTATTACTTTAAATGCAAGACTTGTAACGAAATTCACCATCACAATCACTATCATTTTAAATGTGATATTTGTGGTAAAGTAGAATGCATTAATAATGAAATTGATGTAAACGTTCCTAAAAATTATACCGTTAATACTATCAATTTTTGGATATCTGGAATTTGTGAATCGTGTAAATCATAAATTAATATCGTTAAAAAAATAAAGTAAATTAGGCTTATTACAGCAGATTTAAAAATTAAAAACTCCTATTTTTTCTATTTATGAAAATTTCCTTACTACAATTTTTTCAAAAATAAAAATAAACAAACTACTTATGTATAGCATGTTACATATAGCACAATTCTAAGCATAAAAAATATAAATGACGTATTTAATTGAAATAAATAAAGTAATTTTGAATTATAATTAAACAAGAATAATTCCTATTTAGAGTTTACTCACATGATTAATACCATAAATATTCGAAATAAAATAGTTGAAAAAGGATTAAAAGTAACACCGCAAAGAATGCGTGTTTTAGAAGCTATTTACAAACTTAATAATCATCCAACAGCGGAAAACATTCTTAATTTTATAAGAAAGAATGATCCAAATGTAGGTTCTGGAACGGTATATAAAGTTTTAGAAACATTGGTTGAAAATGATTTAATTAAAAAAGTAAAAACAGAAAAAGATGCCATGAGATACGATGGGGTACTTGAAAATCATCATCACCTATATTGCATTGAATGTGATTATATTGAAGATTTTGTGAGCGAAAAATTAGATAAAGTTTTAAAAGATTTTTTTATAGAAAATCAGATTGACAACTTCATTATAGATGATATAAAACTAAATATAAGTGGGAATTTTATTATTCACAAAAAGGAAAAACATTAATTAATAAAAATAAAAAAATGAACAATACAATTGGATTAAAAGAAGATTACACAAAAATAATGGTTGAAAAATTAAATATTTATTTGAGTAATGTTCAAGTTACATATATGAATGTACGTGGTTACCATTGGAATGTAGAAGGAAAACAATTTTTTGCACTACATGAAAAATTCGAAGAAATTTATAATCAATTAAATGAAATGGCAGATGAAATTGCTGAGCGTATATTAATGCTTGGTGGTAAACCGTTACACTCATTTTCTGAATATATTAAAACTTCTACCACTAAAGAAAAAACAAATATTAGTGCCGCAAATGATTTGGTTGAAGCACTTCTTGACGACCTTAAAAACCTTTTAGCTGATGAACGCGCTATTTTGGCTGAAGCTTCAGAAAACCAAGATGAAGGAACTGTTGGTTTAATATCTGGATATATTGGAGAACAAGAAAAAATGATTTGGATGTTTAACGCACTTTTAAAATAACTAATTATGGGATGTGCAAGTGGCGTAAGACCAAGAAAAAAAGTAATAGAAATAGACAATTTAAGTATCAATCAAAAAGAAGAAAAAACAATGAGTTCAACAATGGTAAGACAACAAATGCCGGAATTTACAATGGATGCGTATGACGCAAAAACTGGGCATTACAAAACAGTTTCAAGTGAAGATTATAAAAATAAATGGACAGTAGTATGTTTCTACCCTGCTGATTTTACATTTGTTTGCCCAACAGAAATTGCAGCAATGAATGCGCATTATGATGATTTTCAAGAATTAGGCGTAGAAATATTAGCTGTTTCTGTAGATTCTCAATTTTCACATAAAAGATTTGTTGAAACAGAACCTATTTTAAAAGGATTAAAACTTACTATGGGTGCAGACACAAATCAAGAAGTGAGTCGTGCTTTTGGAGTTTTAATTGAAGAAGAAGGTGTAGCCTTAAGAGGTCGTTTTTTATTCAATGCTGATGGGGTTTGTGTAGCTCAAGAAGTTCAAGCGGATTCAGTTGGTAGAAACGTAAACGAGTTTTTAAGACAAGTTCAAGCGTGGCAACACGCCACTAAAACTGGTGAAGTTTGCCCTGCTGGTTGGAGACCTGGTAAAAAAACACTACCTGTAAATACAGACGTGGAAAAAATGACAGGAAGAGTTGGCGATTATATAACTTTAGAGGAAATATTGAGCTAATTGAACATAAGAAAGTGAGATTGCTGAACATGCGATATAAATAGTAGAGCGATATGGTTATTTTAACTGTGTCGCTCTTCTTTATTTACAGTAATATCCATATTAAAAGCTATCAAACTTCCCTACAAATTCAAAAATAAATTTAAAAAATGTAGGTTAAAACCCTTTTAAACAGATAACTATTTTATACAAAGAATAAAACCTCTTTTTTCATCTTCTAAAAGCGCTTATTTCAATCACTATTCATACCTATTTACTTACCTTTACCCCTTAAAATTTTAGGAAAATTGCAGTATGAGTATATCCAAAAATCATTCATTTTTTTTACCAATTATAATGATATTACTTGCTATGCTTACAGCAATGGCACCATTAGGAATTGACACTTACTTATCTTCAATGCCTGAAATGGCAACTTATTATGGTGTTCAAA
>JAGPIQ010000060.1 GCA_018054895.1 Lutibacter sp.
AATTTAAAATATTAGATGCGCTTGTAAATAATACAGCGAAAATTGAATCATACAAAAGAGGTTTACTAGTTTTTAATAAAATTGAAAAAGAACTTAAAAACTTAGTTAAAAGTCAAGGTTTAGCAAAGGAGCAATACGACTATAATTTGCATTTATATAAAGAGTTAACGCTTGCAAATTTAAAAATTGACGAACAAGAGGAATTAGAACAATTATTAGATAAGCTTAATAATATTGAAGATGTTAAATTAAATTTAACAGAGGCGCACCAAATTGCATTGGATGATGAAGTTGGGGTTCAATTATTGTTAACGAATTTTGTGACAAATCTTCAAAAAATAGCACCGTTTGCACCTGAATATAAAGATTTATACGATAGAGCTTTAAGTTTAAAAATTGAATTTGACGATGTTGCTGGAGAAATTGAGAGTTTTAATGAAAATGTAGATTTTGATAGTGCGGAATTGGTACGATTGAATGATCGTTTACAATTAATTTATAACCTTCAAAAAAAGCATACTGTAAAAACAATTTCTGAACTGTTGGAAATTCAAGAAGAGTTGGCTGTAAAAGTTGATGATGTTGAAAATTCAACGGAAAGAATCAAAGCAAAAGAAGAGGAGTTAAAAGCTGTTTCGGAGAAAATTGACGTTTTAGCAAAAAGTATTTATCAAGAACGTCAAAAAGCAATTCCAATTTTAATTAAAAAATTAGAGCGTTTACTTTCTAATTTAGGGATGGAAAATACTCGTTTTTCAATAAAAATTAAACATTTGAATCAGTATTTTCATAATGGAAAAGATGAATTAGAATTTTTGATTTCAGCAAATAAAGGAGCCAATTTTGGAGAATTAAAAAAAGTAGCTTCTGGTGGTGAAATGTCTCGAATAATGTTGTCTGTAAAAACCATTTTATCAGAATACTTAAAACTGCCAACTATTATTTTTGATGAAATTGACACAGGTGTTTCTGGAGACGTTTCACAAAAAATGGCTGAAATAATGAAACAAATGAGTGCTAATATGCAGGTGATTACGATTACCCATTTACCTCAAATTGCCGCCAAAGGAAAACAACATTATAAAGTTTACAAAGAGGATATCAATAATAATATAGTTACTAATTTAAAGAAGTTAGCTGAAAATGAGCGTATTGAAGAGATTGCGGAAATGTTAGGAGGCAAAAATATTACTTCAACAGCAATTGAACATGCAAAGCAGTTATTAAACTAAGAATTTACTATATTTGCCAAGGAAAATAATAATAAACAAATAACCAATTATATGTACAACCTACTTAAAGGGAAAAAAGGAATTATTTTTGGAGCGTTAGATTCAAATTCTATCGCTTGGAAAGTTGCCGAAAGAGCTCACGAAGAAGGAGCACAATTTGTATTGTCAAATGCTCCAGTTGCAATGCGTTTAGGAACAATAAATGATCTTGCTGCAAAAACAGGTTCACAAGTAATTGCTGCAGATGCAACTTCAGTAGAAGATCTTCAAAATTTGGTTGATAAATCAATGGAGATTTTAGGAGGCAAAATTGATTTTGTGTTGCATTCAATTGGAATGTCAATGAATGTTCGTAAAGGAAATCATTATACAAGTCAAAATTACGAGTTTACCGAAAAAGGTTGGGATGTTTCTGCCGTTTCTTTTCATAAAGTAATGTCTGTTTTGTACAACTCAAATGCAATGAATGAGTGGGGAAGTGTTGTTGCGTTGACCTATATGGCTGCACAACGTGTTTTTCCAGATTATAATGATATGGCTGATAATAAAGCGTATTTAGAATCTATTGCACGTAGTTTTGGTTATTTCTTTGGAAAACAAAGTAAAGTTCGTGTAAATACTATTTCACAATCTCCTACACCTACAACTGCTGGAAACGGGGTAAAAGGTTTTGATGGTTTTATTAATTATGCAGAAGAAATGTCGCCATTAGGAAATGCAACGGCGTTGGAATGTGCAGATTATACCATTACGCTATTTTCAGATTTAACGAAGAAAGTAACATTACAAAACTTGTTTCACGATGGTGGATTCTCAAACATGGGAATTAGCCAAAGTATTATGCAAGGTTTTATGAATAAAGAGTAATTATAAATATTATAAATTAAAAAAAGTACAGATTGAAAAATTTGTACTTTTTTTGTTTAAAAACAGTACCTTAAACTTAAAATTTATCTTTTGAATTTAGCATTTTCTATTATAATTCCAGTGTTTAATAGACCTCAGGAAATTGAGGAATTATTGTATAGCTTAACCACTCAAACATTTAATAACCCTTTTGAAGTTATTGTTGTTGAAGATGGTTCAACTATTAGTTCAAAAGAAATTGTTGAAAGTTTTAAATCGAAACTAGATGTGCATTATTTTTATAAAGAAAATAGTGGTGCAGGAGAAAGTCGAAATTTTGGAATGCAAAAAGCAACAGGAAGTTATTTTATAATTTTTGATTCCGATTGTGTTATTCCATCTCATTATTTAGAAGCTGTAGATATTCAATTAATAGAAAATTATACTGACGCTTTTGGTGGTGCTGATGCGGCGCATGAATCGTTTACCAAAATTCAAAAAGCTATAAATTATAGTATGACTTCTTTTTTTACCACTGGTGGAATTCGAGGAAATAAAAAATCTGTCGGGAAATTTCAACCGCGTAGTTTTAATTTTGGAATTTCTAAAAAAGCTTTTGAAGCAACTAAAGGGTTTAGTAGTTTGAAAATAGGAGAGGATATTGATTTAACGTTCCGACTTTGGGAGGCCAATTTTGAAACACAGTTTATTGAAGATGCTTTTGTGTACCATAAACGAAGAGCAACATTTGAGCAGTTTTTTAAACAAACTTTTGCTTTTGGAAATGGACGACCTTATTTAAATAAAAAATATCCAAAAACAGCAAAAATCACCTATTGGTTTCCAAGTGTTTTTATTATTTTATTGAGTATTTCTTTATTATTTTTCGTAGCTGGAATAAAATTATTTTTCAGCCTTTTTGGAATTTACTTTATCGTATTATTTTTGGATTCAATATTGAAAAATAAATCGATGAGTGTTGCCTTTTTGAGTTTATTGGCAACAATAATTCAATTTTTTGGCTATGGATTAGGGTTTTTAAAAGGATATTTCCAAAAAAAAACTGACTAAAATTTTAAATCTTAGCCAGTTTTAATATGTGAAAGTTGATGTTATTCTTCAACCTTATCTTTACCTTTTCCTTTACTTATTTTAATAGTAAGTTCACTTTTTTCTTTGTCTAAATCCATAAAAATAGAATCGCCTTCGTATAATTTAGAATTTACAATTTCTTCCGCTAAGGCATCTTCAATATATTTTTGAATGGCTCTTTTTAAAGGTCTGGCTCCGTATTGTTTGTCAAAACCTTTGTCAGCAATATAATCCTTCGCTTCGTCAGTTAAAATTAATTTATAACCTAAATCTTCTATACGGTCTACTAATTTTTTAAGTTCAATATCAATAATTGAATGAATATCCTCACGTTCTAACGCATTAAATACAATAACGTCATCAATTCTATTTAAAAATTCAGGAGCAAATGATTTTTTAAGCGCGTTTTCAATTACACTTTTTGCATTTGCATCTGCCTGTGCTGTTTTTGAAGCAGTTCCAAAACCAACACCCGCACCAAAATCTTTTAATTGGCGAGAACCAATGTTCGACGTCATAATAATAATTGTATTTCTAAAATCAATTCTTCTTCCTAAACTATCGGTAATATGTCCGTCATCTAAAATTTGTAATAACATATTAAACACATCAGGATGCGCTTTTTCAATTTCATCTAAAAGAACAACAGCATATGGTTTACGTCTAATTTTTTCAGTTAATTGTCCACCTTCTTCGTACCCAACGTAGCCTGGAGGTGCACCAATTAAACGAGAAATGGCGAATTTTTCCATATATTCACTCATGTCAATTCTAACCAAAGCTTCTTCAGTATCAAATAATTCACGCGCTAATATTTTTGCTAATTGTGTTTTACCAACACCTGTTTGCCCCAAAAATATAAATGAACCAATTGGCTTATTAGGATCTTTTAAACCGACTCTATTGCGTTGAATTGCCTTCACAACCTTTGAAACAGCTTCATCTTGACCAATTACTTTTCCTTTAATTAACGTTGGAAGTTCGTGTAGTCTATTTGTTTCCGCTTCAGCAACTCTGTTTACAGGAATCCCTGTCATCATAGAAACAACTTCAGCAACATTATCTTCAGTAACAATTTCTCTATTTAATTTTGAAGCTTCTTCCCATTTCTTTTGCTCTGTTGAAAGCAATGCTTCAATACGTTTTTCATCATCTCTTAAACGAGCCGCTTCTTCGTATTTTTGTCCGTTTACAGCAGCTGTTTTATCGTCTTTTATTTTTTCTAATTGACTTTCTAAATTTAAAACTTCTTTAGGAACAATAATATTTGTGATGTGAATACGAGATCCAGATTCATCCAAAGCATCAATAGCCTTGTCTGGTAAAAAGCGGTCTGTCATATATCTGCTTGTTAATTTTACACAAGCTTCTATAGCTTCATCGGTATATGTTACGTTATGATGATCTTCGTATTTATCTTTAATATTATTTAAAATTTGAATGGTTTCTTCAATAGATGTTGGTTCCACCAATACTTTTTGAAACCTTCTTTCTAACGCACCGTCTTTTTCAATATTTGTACGGAACTCATCTAAAGTTGTAGCACCAATACATTGAATTTCACCACGAGCTAACGCTGGTTTTAACATATTTGAAGCATCTAAAGAACCTGTTGCTCCTCCAGCACCAACAATAGTGTGAATTTCATCAATAAATAAAATAATATCGTCGTTTTTTTCCAGTTCATTCATCAACGCTTTCATGCGTTCTTCAAATTGACCTCTGTATTTAGTTCCAGCAACTAAACTGGCTAAATCTAACGATACAATTCGCTTGTTGAAAAGAATTCTAGAAACTTTTCGTTGAATAATTCGCAAAGCTAAACCTTCAGCAATGGCAGATTTACCAACTCCAGGTTCACCAATTAACATTGGGTTGTTCTTTTTTCGTCTGCTCAATATCTGTGAAACACGCTCAATTTCTTTTTTTCTACCTACTACAGGGTCTAATTTCCCTTCTTCGGCTAATCTAGTTAGATCACGACCAAAGTTGTCTAAAACAGGTGTTTTAGATTTTTTTTGCGGAGTTTTATCACCTGATTGCGATTGTTCAAACGGATTTGATTTAGGAGAGTCAAAATCATCATCAGATGAACTTTCTGCTCTAGGTAAATCAATTTCTTCGTCTAAAAATAATTGTTTAAATACGCTTTTTACTTCTTCGTAGCTCACATCAAAATTTATTAATAGTTTAGTGGTAGGGTCATTTTCATTCCTTAAAATGCATAATAATAAATGCGCCGTGCTCACAGCATCACTTTGGTATAACTTAGCTTCTAAAAAAGTGGTTTTTAGTGCTTTTTCAGCCTGACGTGTTAAATGTAGATTTTTCTTTTCATTAGAAAAAACCACAGAAATATTGGAAGGGTTTAAAGCTTCTATTTTTTTTCTTAAATGCTCAAGGTTTACTTCTAAATAATTTAATATATCGATGGCTTTTCCTTCGCCTTTTCTTAAAATACCTAGCATTAAGTGTTCTGTTCCTATAAAATCATGTCCTAATCGCAGCGCCTCTTCCTTGCTGTATGCAATTACATCTTTTACTTTAGGTGAAAAATTATCGTCCATTTTTAATTGTTTATATGGTAAAATTAACTGATTTTTTTCTTTTTATTCAACAAAAATTGCTCCACTTTTTAATAATTCAAGTTTAATTAGATGTATCTCATCTCAAAAAGACAGTGAATCAGGGGGTTAAGGCGTGTTTTAATCTATTAACTTTTGTTGATAAATAATAAAAAAACAACAGTCTATTTGACTTGTAAAAAAAGATAAAATCGTATATTGCTTTGTTAAAAATTGACACTAAAATAAATTAAAAATATATGGCAGACGGAGAAAAGCTGATACCAATTAATATAGAAGAAGAAATGAAATCAGCCTACATTGATTATTCAATGTCGGTAATTGTTTCGAGAGCTTTGCCAGATGTGCGAGATGGGTTAAAACCAGTCCACAGAAGGGTGTTATTTGGAATGCATGAGTTAGGAATAAAAGCTACAGGATCTTATAAAAAATCAGCAAGAATTGTTGGGGAAGTGTTAGGGAAGTACCATCCGCATGGTGATATTTCGGTATACGACTCTATGGTTCGTATGGCGCAACATTGGAGTGTTCGGTATATGATGGTTGACGGGCAAGGTAACTTTGGTTCTGTTGATGGTGATAGCCCTGCAGCAATGCGTTATACAGAGGTGCGTATGCAAAAAATATCAGAAGATATGCTTGCTGATATTGAGAAAGATACGGTAGATCATAAATTAAACTTTGATGATACTTTACAAGAACCTACAGTTTTACCAACCAGAATTCCGAACTTATTAGTTAATGGAGCTTCTGGGATTGCTGTTGGTATGGCCACAAATATGGCGCCACATAACTTAACGGAGGTTATTAATGGAACTTTAGCGTATATTGATAATAGAGATATTGAAATCTCTGAATTAATGCAGCATATTAAAGCTCCTGATTTTCCAACAGGTGGTATTATTTATGGCTATGATGGAGTAAAAGAAGCATTTGAGACAGGAAGAGGAAGAATTGTAATGCGTGCAAAAGCCAATATTGAAGAAGTTCATGGGCGTGAGTGCATTATTGTTACTGAAATTCCATACCAAGTGAATAAGGCAGAAATGATTAAAAAAACTGCCGACTTAGTAAATGAGAAAAAATTAGAAGGTATTGCAAATATTCGAGATGAATCGGATAGAAATGGTATGCGTATTGTGTATATTTTAAAGCGTGATGCAATTCCAAATATCGTTTTAAATAAATTATTTAAATATACAGCGCTACAAACTTCATTCAGTGTAAATAATATTGCATTGGTTAATGGGCGTCCACAACAATTAAACTTAAAACAGTTAATTCATTATTTTGTTGAACATAGACACGAAGTAATTGTTAGAAGAACTGAATTTGAGTTGAAAAAAGCGGAAGCTAGAGCTCATATTTTAGAAGGTTTAATTATTGCTAGTGATAATATTGATGAAGTAATTAAAATTATTAGAGCATCTTCAAATGCTGATGAGGCACGTGAAAGTTTAATGGTTCGTTTTGAATTGACAGAAATTCAGGCAAGAGCCATTGTTGAAATGCGTTTACGTCAATTAACTGGTCTTGAGCAAGATAAGTTGCGTGCTGAGTACGAAGAAATTATGAAGTTAATTATCGATTTAAAAGATATTTTAGCAAATGAACCAAGACGTTACGAAATTATTAAGGAAGAATTAGAAGTTGTTAGAGATAAATATGGTGATGAGCGTAGATCTGTAATTGAATATGCTGGTGGAGACTTATCTATTGAAGATATGATTCCTAATTCCAATGTTGTAGTTACAATTTCACATGCAGGATATGTAAAACGTACAAATTTAGATGAATATAAGGTTCAAAATAGAGGAGGACGAGGTCAAAAAGGTGTTTCAACGCGTAATGAAGATTTCTTAGAACATTTATTTGTTGGAACCAATCATCAATACATGCTATTCTTTACTCAAAAAGGAAAAGTATTTTGGATGCGCGTTTATGAAATTCCAGAAGGAAGTAAATCTTCAAAAGGTAGAGCGCTGGTTAATTTAATAAATTTAGAACAAGACGATAAGGTAAAAGCCTTCTTAGTTACGGAAGATTTAAAAGACGAAGCATATGTAAATAGCCATTATATTATTATGGCTACAAAAGAAGGTCAAGTTAAAAAGACTTCTTTAGAACAATACTCTCGTCCTAGAACAAATGGAATTAACGCAATTACTATTAAGGATGGTGATGAATTGTTAGAAGCAAAATTAACAACAGGAGATAGCCAAGTAATGTTAGCTTTAAAATCTGGTAAATCAATTCGATTTGAAGAAGAGAAAACCAGACCAATGGGTAGAAATGCTTCAGGAGTTAGAGGTATTAGATTAGCAAACGAAAAAGATGAAGTTATTGGAATGATTACTGTAGATGATTTAAACAGTAATATTTTGGTAGTTTCAGAAAATGGATACGGAAAACAATCTAGTATTGAAGATTATAGAATTACAAACCGTGGAGGGAAAGGTGTTAAAACAATTAGCATTACCGAAAAAACAGGTGGTTTAGTAGCTATTAAAAATGTAACCGATGAGGATGATTTAATGATTATTAATAAATCAGGTATAACAATTCGTTTAGCAGTTGATGACTTACGAGTTATGGGGCGTGCTACTCAAGGAGTGAAGTTAATTAATATTAAAGATAACGATTCAATTGCAGCTGTAGCGAAGGTTCCTCATGAAGAAGAAGCTGACGAAGATCATGAAAATGAAATAGAAAATGGCACGAAAATTGAAAACAATAACGACGAGAGTACAAATCAAGAAGAATAATTAAGAATAAATCAATTAAAATGAAGAAACAATTTCTAATAGCGTCTGCTTTATTTATAAGTGTGACAGTTTTCGGTCAAAAAGATGAAATTAAATCGGCGGAAAAAGCAATAAAAAGCGAAGATTTCGCTACGGCTATTCAATCATTAAAACAAGCTGAAGGTTTGATGGCAAATGCCGATGATAAAACAAAAGCAAAAATTTATTATTTAAAAGGTATCGCTTTATACGGAAACGGTAAAGGAAAAGTAAGCCCTGAAGTAGTAGGTACTGCATTTAATGAACTAATTGCTTATGAAAAGCAAACTAATTCTAATAAATACACAGCAGAAATTGGTGGGTTGTTGAATGAATTAGTTAAAACAACAGCAGATGCTGCTTCAAAAAATTATACAACTGCAACTGAATCTAAAGAACCTGCAGATTATGTGAAATCAGCTAAAATGTTTGAGCAAGTTTATAAACTAAGTCCAGCAGATACATCTTATTTGGACAATGCTGCTTTAGTTTATTATTTAGGAAAAGACTTTAAATCATCTATTAATGCTTATTCTAAATTATTAGAATTAGGATACACTGGGGTTGCAAAAGAATTTATAGCTACTAATAAAGCAACTGGAGAAGAAGTGACTTATGCAGATAAAAAGTCTATGGATTTACAAGTGAAATTAGGAATGGCTGAAAATCCAAAAGAGGAAGTGAAAGATTCAAGAAGAGAGTTGATCTTTAAGAATTTAGCATTAAATTATTCAGAAATGGAAGAAGTAGACAAAGCTTTAGAAGTTATTACTGAAGGAAGAAAAGAATTTCCAAAAAGTTATGCATTATTAATTGATGAGGCTAATATCTATTATAAAAAAGGAGATAACAATGCTTTTAAAGAAAGATTAGAAACTGCTATTGAATTAAACCCAACAGAACCAACTTTGTATTACAATGTAGGAGTAATGAATATGGGGCAAAAGAAATCGGATGAGGCTATAAAATATTTTAATAAAGCCATTGAGTTAAAGCCTAATTATAGTGAAGCATACAATAATATAGGAGCTGCAATTTTAGATAAAGCAGCGCCAATTGTTGAGGAAATGAACAAAAACTTGACGGATTTTAAAAAATATGATGCGTTACAAATTAAACAAAAAGCTGTTTATAAGGAGGCAATTCCATATTTTGAAAAAGCGTATGAAATAAATAAAAATGAAATTAGCACAGTTCAAAACCTTTTAGGTTTATATGAAAATTTAGGAATGGATGACAAGGCTGCTGCTATGAAAGAAATATACGAAAAATTAAAAGGTTAATAGATTATAGTATCTAATAGGTAGTATAATTTTAAAATCTAAAGCTAAAAAAAACAGCTGTAAGAATTTTCTTACAGCTGTTTTTTTGTATCAGATAATTAAGGTATTACATATATTCTTCAATAGGATTACAAGAACAAATTAAATTTCGATCACCATAAGCATCATCAACTCTACGAACTGACGGCCAAAATTTAGTTTCTTTAATATAAGATAATGGAAAAGCTGCCATTTCTCTAGAGTACGGAAATTCCCAATTATCAGAAGTTACCATTTCTAAAGTATGCGGCGCATTTTTTAAAGGTGAATTAGTGTCACCATCTTCCATAGTGTCAATTTCGTTTTTAATGCTAATTAAAGCTTCACAAAAACGATCTAATTCCATTTTATTTTCACTTTCAGTAGGTTCAATCATTAAAGTTCCTGCAACAGGAAATGAAACTGTTGGAGCGTGGTATCCATAGTCCATTAATCGTTTTGCAACGTCGGTAACTTCAATTCCTTTAGTTTTAAATTCTCTAAAATCAACAATCATTTCATGTGCGGCAAATCCATTTTCACCAGCATATAAAATTTTGTAATGCTTTTCTAATTTAGCTTTTAAATAATTTGCGTTTAAAATAGCGTAGATAGTAGCTTCTTTTAAGCCGTTAGTTCCTAACATTTTAATATAACTATACGAAATCAATAATACCAAGGCTGAACCCCAAGGAGCCGATGATATTCCTGTAATCGCATTTTCACCTCCAGTAGGAATCACTGCATTTGAAGGTAAAAAAGGAGCCAAATGTTTAGCTACACAAATTGGACCAACTCCAGGGCCACCGCCACCATGTGGGATAGCAAATGTTTTATGTAAATTTAAGTGACAAACATCTGCACCAATAGTTGCTGGATTTGTTAATCCAACTTGCGCATTCATATTTGCACCATCCATATACACTTGCCCTCCACGCTCATGAATGATTTCAGTTATTTCTTTTATAGTACTTTCAAAAACTCCATGTGTTGAAGGGTAAGTTACCATTAAGCAAGCTAAATTATCTTTATGTAATTCTGCTTTTTCACGTAAATCTTCAAGATCAATATTTCCTTCTGCGGTAGATTTTGTTACAATCACTTCCATACCAGCCATAACAGCAGAAGCAGGATTTGTTCCGTGTGCAGAAGCAGGAATTAAACAAATATTTCTATGATGATCATTATTGGAATTGTGGTACGCTTTAATAACCATTAACCCAGCATATTCACCTTGTGCGCCAGAATTTGGTTGTAGTGATGTTGCATAAAATCCTGTAATTTCATTTAATGCGGCTTCCAATCCTTTAAAAACTTCATGGTACCCTTGCGCTTGTTCAACAGGAACAAAAGGATGCATAACTCCCCAACTTGGCCAACTTAACGGCAGCATTTCTGTAGCAGCATTTAATTTCATAGTACATGAACCTAATGAAATCATGGAGTGGTTTAAGGATAAATCCTTTCTTTCTAACCTTTTTATATACCGCATCATTTCAGTTTCTGAATGGTATTTTTCAAAAACTTCATGTGTCATAAAATTTGATGTACGTTTAACGTTTGAAGGAATTTCAGCAGAAACAATAGAATCTAAAGCAATTGTTTTTTTACCAACAGATTCAGCTAAAATGGCTAAAATAGTATTTACATCATTTAAGCAAGTAGTTTCATTTACAGCAATATTAATTTGTGTTTTTGAAACATAGCAAAAATTGACACCTTGTTGTTCTGCAATTGCTTTAATTTTTGAAGCGTCTTCAACTTCAATAGTTAAGGTATCAAAAAACAGGCTATTATGTTGTTTAAAACCTAATTGTTGAATTCCAGAATTTAAAGTATTGGTTAAATTTTGAATTTTAATAGCAATATATTTTAAACCATCGGGTCCGTGAAAAACACCATACATTCCAGCCATTACAGCTAAAAGAACTTGAGCAGTACAAATATTTGATGTCGCTTTTTCTCTTTTAATATGTTGTTCGCGTGTTTGTAAAGCCATTCGTAAAGCACGGTTTCCATCTTTATCAATGGTTACACCAATAATTCTACCTGGAATGGTTCTTTTGTATGCATCTTTAGTTGCAAAATAAGCAGCGTGTGGACCACCATAACCCATTGGAATTCCAAAACGTTGTGTTGTTCCTACCACAACATCAGCGCCCCATTCTGCTGGAGGAGTTAAAATAGCTAAACTTAATAAATCTGCTGCAACCGCAATTTTAGCATCTACTAATTTTGCTTTAGCAACAAAATCAGAAAAATCATGTACTTGTCCATTTCTACCAGGATACTGAACTATTGCTCCGTAAACGGCTTCTGTAAATTCAAACGAATCATAATTTCCAATAATAAGTTCAATTCCTAAAGGAGTAGCACGCGTTTTTAATACATCAATGGTTTGAGGGAAAATATCTTCTGAAACAAAAAATTGTAATGCATTATTCTTTTTTTGGTCACGAGTTCTGTTGTTCAACAACATGGTCATGGCTTCCGCAGCAGCAGTTCCTTCATCTAACAAGGATGCATTTGCTAAATCCATTCCTGTTAAATCGCAAATCATAGTTTGGTAATTTAACAAAGCTTCCAATCTTCCTTGGGCAATTTCAGCTTGATAAGGAGTGTAAGCCGTGTACCAACCTGGATTTTCTAATATATTTCGTTGAATTACACCAGGTACAATTGTTGGATGATACCCTAAACCTATATAATTTTTAAATAATTTATTTTTAGCTGCAAGTTCTTGAATATGAAACATATATTCATATTCACTCAATGCGATTGGTAAATTTAAATTGTTTTTTAAACGAATATCAGAAGGGATTGTTTTATCGATTAATTCTTCTATTGATTGAACTCCAATAGTTTTAATCATTTCATCAACCTCGTGCTTTCTTGGCCCTATGTGTCTTAATACGAATGAGTCTGTTTTCATGTATGAATTGCTATGTAATAATTTTCTTACAAAATTACTTAAAATGACGGCAAGAAGATAGTGTATACTTACTTATTTATAGTATTTTGTTAACTATTATACTATTTGTGAGTATTGATGTGTTTTTGTTTCTAAAGAAGATTAAGAATTAAATTTATCACAGAAAATGAATAAGAAATAGTAGGTTTAAAATTGTTGGGGAGTTTTCTTTATTTCGAATTTATAATCCTAATAAATTTACAGAAATAAATGTTTTGAAGTAAAATAAACGTTAAACCAGCAATTCAACCTAAAAAATGAACAGTTCAGTTATTTTAACTATTTTTTTTGAAGAAATAAAACCACTTTTGAGGTGTAAAAATAATTAGAAACTTAAAAACAAGCATTATGCAGCAGCTACTTTTAACAATTGCTTTTGTACTTTTATCAGTATTTATTGCACATTCTAAAGAAGGTAAAATCAATTTAATTAAAACTATTGTAAAGGTTAAAAACAATAAAATAACTGAAGAAAAGCCATTGTTTTTCTCATTTTAATAAATGAAAATCACTCTAAACTCATTGTAAATTCAGAACCTTTAGCTTTAGAAATGAAGTTTTAAATTATAGCTATACTACAATCGTCAATTTTTTATGAAAACAGATTTAAGATATTTATTAAAAGTTTCAACAGTATTAACAATCGTTATTTTTTTAATAGAGCGTTCGCTAACTGTCAATGGATTTAACATTCCGTCAACGGAACTTTTACAAGTTTTTGGAGTTCATTTTATGTATGGATTTTTGTTGTTGTTTTTAAACGGATATTTTTTTAAATACATAAATAAAAAATATACGTGGAGGGATAACTCAACACAACGCTTAATTATTGGGGCTATTGGTTCTGTAGCTGTAACTATGGTCGGTATTGTAGTTTTAAGGTTTGTTACTATTGTAATTTTTTTAGGAAAACCAATAGTGTATTTTGCGAATGATCCAAATGCTATTAACTATTACATTTTTAGTTTTGTTATAACTCTTATTGTTAGTTTGGTGTTTCACGCAATATTCTTTTATAAAGCGTTAACAGAAAGTAGAGTTCAGGAGCAACAAATAGTTGCTAAAACAGAAACCGCTAAATATGAATCACTTAAAAGTCAAATAGATCCACATTTTCTATTCAATAGTTTAAATGTTTTAACAGCATTAATTGGTGAAAATCCAAAACAGGCAGAAAAGTTTACCACCAAATTATCAAAAGTGTATCGGTATGTTTTAGAACAAAAAAGTAAAGATTTAATAGAGTTAGATGAAGAATTAGAATTTGCAAAAACCTATATGGAATTGTTGAAAATGCGCTTTGAAAATGCCGTTATTTTTGAAATTCCTGAAAAGGCAAGTAATTCAGAATTGAAAATTATTCCGTTATCATTACAATTATTATTAGAAAATACAATTAAACACAATGTAGCTTCGGAAGAGCATCCTTTAATTGTAACAATTACAGAAACAGCTGGATATTTAACAGTTTCAAATAATTACAATCCAAAAACAATTTTAGAAAAAGGAACTAAAGTAGGACTTAAAAATATTATTGAAAGGTACCATTTAATCACTTTAAAGAAAGTCGAAATTGAACAAAATAAAACAACGTTTACTGTAAAATTACCACTATTAACTCAAAAAAATAAAATTATTCAGACTTCAGAAATCAGCCAAAACACTAAATATTTAAAAGCAGTGGATCGTGTTGAAGCTTTAAAAGGCTTTTATGGAAGTTTAGCCTCTTATGTATTTGTTATTCCTTTCTTAATATATGTTAATTTAACTTTTTCACCCATGTTTCACTGGTTTTGGTTTTCAGCCATTGGTTGGGGAATAGGGTTAATATTCCAAGGGTTTAAAGCGTATGATTACAATCCTTTTTTAGGAAGTAATTGGGAAGAACGAAAAATAAAGGAATATATGAATGAAGACCAAAAGCAATTTTGGCAATGATTTTTTCAATTGATAATTAACAATTTGTATATCCGTTTTTTGTCATACTTACATAAATCTGTGAGCATCTGCGTAATCAGCGGGAAATAAATAGTAGCATATAGAAAAATTATCCCGCAGATTTCCCAGATTTACGCAGAATAAAAATAAATAGTTGTTTTTTGTGATGAAATAAACATGTTGTAATAATTAAGTACAACGGTGGCTGAGCGGAGTCGAAGCCAAATACCAAATACCAAATACCAAATACCAAATACCAAATACCAAATACCAAATACCAAATACCAAATACCAAATACCAAATACCAAATACCAAAAAAGATGAAAATAGAATTTACAGAAGAACAACGTTATTTAAGAGCAAAAAAGAAAGTAGAAAAAATGAAAGGATTTTACGGAAATTTACTTTCCTATGTATTTGTAATTCCTTTTTTAATTTTTATTAATTTAAAATTTTCACCAGAATTTCAATGGTTTTGGTTTCCAATGGTAGGTTGGGGAATTGGGGTTCTATTTCACGCATTTGGAGTATTGGATCATAATTTTATTTTAGGGCGAGATTGGGAAGACCGAAAAATAAAAGAATTTATGGAGAAAGATGATTTACACAATTAATAATTAAAAATTAACAATTAAACATAACGGTGGCTGAGCGGAGTCGAAGCCAAAAGCCAAAAGCCAAAAGCCAAAAGCCAAAAGCCAAAAGCCAA
>JAGPIQ010000178.1 GCA_018054895.1 Lutibacter sp.
ACTTACAACATAGAGCTCCTTCAACACCTGTTGCAATAGTAAAACAAGTAACGAGACCTGATGAGCATATAAAAATCACAACTTTAGGAGAATTCAATCCGGAAGATGTAGATATGTTTAGCTTGGTTATGATAGGGAATTCTCAAACATACCAATTTAAAAATCATTTAATTACACCAAGAGGTTATTTAAACAGAAAACCCCAAAGTGGTGTTGAAATTCAAGAGGAAAGTTTTAGAATTGTTACTAACCATATTAAAGATTTACCAGAATCTATCCATAATAAATGGGCAATGACACGAATGATTCATACCACTGGAGTGTTGGAAGATCATCAATATTATAAAGCTACACAAAATTCTATTGAAAGCATTCATAATTATTTAGTTAATGGAGGAATTGTTATTACCGATGTTACTATGGTTCAGGCAGGAATTACAAAAGCATTTATTGAAAAATTTAATAATCAGGTGGTTTGTTTATTAAATGATAAGGATGTTTATGAGCTTTCTGAAAAAGAAAATTTAACACGTTCACAAGCTGGTTTCAGAAAAGCTATTTCATTGTTTCCTAATGCGTTGTATGTTGTAGGGAATGCACCAACAGCGTTATTTGAAGTTACAGAACAACTTAGAAATAATCCAGAATTTAAACCTGTTGCCATTATTGGAGCACCGGTTGGTTTTGTAAATGTTATAGAATCTAAAGAACAATTATCGCAAGTAACGGCTACAGATTGGGTGTTAGTTGAAGGAAATAGAGGAGGAAGCAATGTTGCAGCTGCTTTCGTAAATGCGGCATATACGTTAAACGATGCTTCAAAATACTTTATGAATTAAGTAATGAGTAAAAAGAATAAAACAAATTTTTATTTAGTCGGAATTGGGAATCATTCAGTTCCAGTTTTAAGTGCTGCTGTAATTCGCCGAATTCATAAAACAAAAGTGTTTTCAGGTGGAAAAAGACACTACGAACTTGTTAGTCCGTTTTTACCTGAAGATCATAAATGGATAGAGATTTCAGGTAGAATGGATCTTATTTTCGATGAATATTTAAAAACAAAAAGAGCTATTCTTATTTTTACTTCTGGTGATCCATTTTTTTATGGATTTGGAAATACGTTGAAAAGTTATTTACCAAAATCCAACATTAAAGTGTTTCCTTATTTTAATTCTATTCAACGTCTTTGCCATAAAACTCAAAAAAATTATAGCAATTTAAAAGCGGTTTCAATTCACGGTAGAGATTGGAGCGCTTTGGACAATGCTCTTATAAAAAATGAAGGATTTATAGGTGTTTTAACGGATGCTGAAAAAACGCCATCGGCTATTGCAGAGCGACTTTTACTTTACAATTTTACAAATTATACCATTATTGTCGGTGAAGAATTGGATGGTGATTTTGAACGCATTGAAGAGTTGACGCTTATTGAATGTAAATTCAAAAAACACAGTCCTTTAAATTGTGTTTTGTTAGAAAGAAAAGGGATTAAAAATGATTGTTTTGGAATACCAGATGCACTTTTTGAATCCTTGCCAAACCGACCAAATATGATTACCAAAATGCCGATTAGGTTAACAAGTATTCATATGCTACACTTAAATAATGCTTCCGTTTTTTGGGATATTGGATCTTGTACGGGTTCCGTAGCTATTGAAGCAAAACGATTTTTCCCACATTTAAATGTTTTAGCTTTTGAAAAACGTGTGGAATGTGGTGAAATTATCAACCGAAATATGCAACAATTTTCCTCTCCAGGAATTAACGTAGTTATAGACGATTTTTTCAAATTAAACCTCTTAGAATATCCAATGCCAGATGTTGTTTTTATTGGTGGTCACGGTAATAATTTAGAAGAAATGTTACTTAAAATCAATCAATTAAGTTCAGATATAAGAATTGTAATAAATGCGGTTAAAGAAACTACAATTAACATATTTATTGAAGTTCTAAAAAAGTTAAACTATTCAATTTCAGAAGTAGAAATACAAGTTGATAGTTTTAATAAAATTAAAATAATGAGTGCCATAAACATTAAAAAGTAATGAAAAGAATAAGTATTATAGCAGTTACGGATAAAGGTATTGAACAAGCCTTAGTTTTACAAAAACAATTTCCAAAATCATTAATCATTACAACGCGCACATCTGATAATGAAAACGTATCAGTGGTTTCTTCAATTTCCGATTATTTAGCTGAAAATTTCTCTAAAATCGATGGGATTTGTTTTATCAGCGCCTTGGGAATTTGTGTGAGAACTATTGCGCGATTTTTAAATGATAAATACAAGGATGCAGCCGTAATCTGTGCAGATGAATTAGGATTAAATGTACAGTCTGTAGTTAGTGGACATACTGGTGGTGCAAACGATTTTGCAATTAAAGTAGCACAATTGTTAGGAGGAAACCCAATCATTTCAACATCAAGTGATGTGCAAGAAATTTGGAGTTTAGATACTTTAGGAAAGCAGTATAACTGGCAAACAGAGAGTGTTTTATCATTAAATGAACTGATGGCTTTATTTGTAAATAATAAACCAACTGCTTTATTATTAGATATTAAGGATGCTGGAACTCAGTTTTTAGAGAAGACTTTACCAAATTTTGTAACGGTTTTTTATACTGAAAGCGCAATAGATTTTACTCAGTTTGAATTGTTAATTGCGGTAACGTATAAGGCTGTTGAAGCGCCAATTCCTGTTTTATATTATGTGCCAAAAGTATTATCAGTAGGTTCAGGATGTTCAAAAAGTTTAGATGATAGCTTGTTTGAAACCACTTTTAAATCAAAATTTGAAGAAAAAGGATTGTTGTTTTCTGCCATAGAAAATTTTGGTTCTATCGATATAAAAGGACAGCAAAGTGCTTATTTACAATGGAGTACAACTAATAATATTCCGTTTAAAACATTTACTTCTGAAGAAATAGAAACCGTAAATGTACCGAATCCAAGTGCTATGGTTCAACATAAAATTGGTGTAGACGGTGTTTCGGAATCAACGGCGATGCTTTTATCTAAAAACGCACATTTATTGGTTGAAAAACAAAAAATTATTCTTGAAAATAATGAAAAGTTCACTTTTGCGGTTGCTTTATCTTCAAAAGTGGAACGAAAAGCTCAAATAGCAATTATTGGAGCAGGTCCTGGTGATGAAGAATTAATTACAGTAAAAGGGAAACAATACTTAGAAAATGCGGATTGTGTGTTGTATGCGGGAAGTTTAATTCCTGAAGAAATGACCAATTGGTGTAAAAAAGGAGCCGTTGTTAGAAATTCTGCAATGATGACTTTGGAAGAACAAGTTGCATTGATGCAGGAACATTATTTAAAAGGACATTCAGTGGTGCGTTTACAATGTGGTGATCCTTCTATTTATGGTGCTATACAAGAGCAAATGACCATTTTTGATGAATTGGGAATGGATTATTTTATTGTTCCAGGAATATCTTCTTTCAGTGCTGCTGCGGCAGCATTAAAATCGGAATTTACAATTCCAGAAGTTGTTCAATCTATTATTTTGACAAGAGGTGAAGGAAAAACACCCTTACCGGAAACAGAAAAATTAGTTGAAATGGCAAAACACAAAGCAACAATGTGTTTGTTTTTAAGTGTTGGAATTGCGGAAAAAGTTCAAAATCAGTTGTTGGAGCATTACAATGCGGATACTCCAGTTGCTGTGTTGTACCGATTGACTTGGAAAGATGAAGAAATTTACCAAGGAAAATTGGAGGATTTAGCTAAAATTGTAAAAGACAGTAAAAAATCACGCACTGTTTTAATTATTGTGGGTGAAGCTATTGGCGCACGAAAAAATAGATCGCAGTTGTATAGTCCGGAATGGAAACACATTTTTAGAACCAACAAAAAAATTGTTTTAAGCGAATAAATAGAGCGCACTTCGATAAGCCTGCCTTGCCGGTAGGTAGGCTCAGTGTAACAGATGAAGAAAATATAAAAAAAATTAGAAAATAATATGATACTCGTTTTTGGTGGAACAACAGAAGGTAAACAAGCAATTGAGGTGTTAGAAGCACTTCAATTGCCGTATATCTATTCCACAAAAACAATAATTAATGTTGAATTAGGTAATTTTGGAACGTACAGAAATGGTGCATTTTCTGTTGAAAGTTTAACTGAATATATTTTAGAAAATAGGATTTCAACTATAATTCACGCTTCTCATCCGTTTGCTGAGGAATTGCATAAAACCTTAGCTAGAGTTGCTGAAAAATGTAATATTTCAGTGTATAGGTTACAAAGAGAATATCCTGATCGTTTAAAAAGTGAGTTGATACATTACGTTGCTTCTTATAACGAGGCATTGCAGTTGTTGATAGAAAATTTTAAAGGAAAAATTTTATTAGGTTTAACAGGTGTTCAAACTATTGAAAAGTTTCAGGGATTTTGGAAAAACACGTTGAGTTATTTTAGAATATTAGATCGACAAACGTCAATTGACATCGCTTTAAAAGCGAAATTTCCTGAAAATCAATTTATTTTAGGGTATCCAAATACTTCCATTGAAGCGGAAGTTACACTTTTTAAACAGAAAAAAATAGGAGTTGTAATTACCAAAGAAAGTGGAA
>JAGPIQ010000179.1 GCA_018054895.1 Lutibacter sp.
ATTATATTCATCATTCGAAAGGAAGAATTGTAATAACTGGGGTTGGAAAAAGCGCCATTATTGCTACTAAAATTGTGGCAACTCTAAATTCTACAGGATCACCAGCTATTTACATGCACGCTGCAGATGCTATTCATGGAGATTTAGGTACCATCCAAAAAAATGATGTGGTAGTTTGTATTTCAAAAAGTGGTAATACTCCTGAAATTAAAGTTTTAATTCCGTTTATTAAAAATTTCGGAAATAAAATAATTGCTATAACAGGTAATCCTTCTTCTTTTTTAGGGGAAAACGCTGATTTTTGCTTAAATTGTTATGTAGAAAAAGAAGTTTGTCCAAACAATTTAGCTCCAACTTCAAGTACAACTGCTCAAATGGTTATTGGAGATGCTTTAGCTGTTTGTTTATTAGAATTAAATAATTTTTCTAGTCAAGATTTTGCAAAATATCATCCAGGTGGTGCTTTAGGTAAAAAGTTATATTTAAGAGTACACGATTTAGTTGCAAATAATGAAGTTCCACTAGTGTTTCCAACAACAAGTATTAATGACGTAATTATTGAAATTTCAAAAAAACGACTAGGAACAACGGCTGTTGTAGAAAATGAAAAAATAATTGGAATTATTACGGATGGTGATTTAAGAAGAATGCTGAAAGACAATCCAAATATTAGCAAATTAACGGCTAGTGACATTATGAGCAAAAACCCTAAAACTATTGTGTCAGATGCAATGGCTATAGAAGCTTTAGAAAAAATGGAAACGAACCAAATTACTCAAATTTTAGTTGTGGATAGCACTGATAAGTATGTTGGGGTTGTTCATTTACATGATTTATTAAAAGAAGGTATTTTTTAAGATGGCGAAAAAAAATAAAGAAGTTAAAGAAATGTCGTTTTTAGATCATCTTGAGGAATTAAGATGGCATTTGGTTCGATCGTCTTTTGCAATAATGATATTTGCAACAATAGCGTTCTTTTTAAAAGAACTAATTTTTGATGTTATTTTGTTTGCACCAAAAGACCCTAATTTTATTACCTATCGCTTTTTTTGTGAAGTGTCGAAAGTTTTTAATGTAGACGGACTTTGCATTGATGAAATGCCATTTACATTTCAAAGTTTAGCGATGGGCGAACAATTCAGCGTGCATATTTGGACCTCTATAACTGTTGGGTTTATTGTTGCTTTCCCTTTTATTATTTATGAATTTTGGAAATTCATTAGTCCAGGTTTGTATGAAAGTGAACGAAAAAACGCTAGAAGCTTTATTATTGTGTCTTCAATTTTATTTTTTATAGGAGTTTTATTTGGATACTATGTAGTTGTACCGCTTTCAGTTAACTTTTTAGGAAATTATTCTATAAGTGATTTAGTAGAACGAAATATTAAAATAGATTCTTATATGTCATTGGTACGTTCCTCTTTACTAGCTTGTGGATTGGTGTTTGAATTGCCTATAATCATGTATTTTTTAACAAAAATAGGAGTAGTTTCTTCCAAATTTTTAAAAACCTATAGAAAACATGCGTTAGTCTTGGTGCTTATTTTAGCTGCAATTATTACACCTCCAGATATTATTAGCCAAATTATTGTAGCAATTCCTATTTTAATATTATATGAAATAAGTATTTTTATTTCAAAACTTGTAGAAAAACGTCAACTTAAAAGAGAAAAAAAAGCCTAATCTAGTAGAATAATTGAGAATTGAGTCATAAGAACTTCTTTAAACTTTTAAAAAATAACAAATGATATTAAGAGCAGAAAACATTAAAAAGAAATACGGTAGCAGATACGTTGTTAAGGGAATTTCCATAGAAGTTAAGCAAGGTGAAATTGTAGGACTATTAGGCCCTAATGGTGCTGGAAAAACAACTTCTTTTTATATGATTGTTGGAATGGTAGGTCCAAATGAAGGAAAAATTTACTTAGATGATAAAGACATTACAAAATATCCAATGTATAAAAGAGCGCAAGAAGGCGTTGGATATTTAGCACAAGAAGCCTCTGTTTTTCGAAAATTATCTGTTGAAGACAATATAATGTCTGTTTTGGAATTTACGGATTTATCAAAAGCTGAACAAAAACGAAAATTAGAATCGTTGATTGAGGAATTTAGTTTAGGTCATGTGCGTAAAAACCGTGGTGATTTACTTTCAGGTGGTGAACGAAGAAGAACCGAAATTGCACGTGCATTAGCATCTGACCCAAAATTTATATTGTTAGATGAACCTTTTGCAGGAGTTGACCCTATTGCAGTGGAAGACATTCAAAGTATTGTTGCGCATTTAAAGGATAGAAATATCGGAATTTTAATTACCGACCATAACGTTCAAGAAACGTTAGCCATAACAGATAAAACATATTTAATGTTTGAAGGAGGCATTTTAAAAGAAGGAACTCCTGAAGAATTAGCAGCAGATGAAACTGTTAGACGTGTTTATTTAGGAATGGATTTCCAATTAAAGAAGAAGAAGTTTTAGTTTTTTATCTTCAGATTTATAAAATTCAATTCTGTTTTTTTAATGAAAGCTATACTAACCATTGCCTTATTAGTATTGTCCAATACGTTTATGACACTAGCTTGGTATGGTCATTTAAAATTTACCGAATGGAAATGGTTTAATAAGCTCGGCCTAATTTCCATTGTTTTAATTAGCTGGGGAATCGCTTTTTTCGAATATTGTTTTCAAGTTCCGGCAAATAAAATTGGCTTCAAAGAAAATGGAGGTCCGTTTACTTTAATTCAATTAAAAGTGATTCAAGAAGTAATTACATTAATTGTTTTTATAATTTTTACCGTACTCGTATTTAAAAAAGAAGTGTTTAGAATGAATCATATCATCGGATTCATTTTTTTAATACTTGCTGTTTACTTCATTTTTAAAAAATAAATTACTGCTTTTTTTTGTTTAATGATAATAAAACATATAATAAGACAACTAACGGAATAGCAATGAATTGCAATGCAACAACTAAAATAACACTTGAAATTAAAAACACATATTTTACCTGATTATCTTTCCATTTATAGTTTTTAAATTTCAATGAAAATAAAGGAATTTCCGCATTCATTAAATAACATAATACCGCTGTAAGTATTAATAAAAACCACTTACTATGCAGTACAATTGAAACCAATTCAAAAGAACTATACTCCAACATTAAAGGCAAAGAAACCACCGCTAAAGAAGCTGCTGGCGTTGGTAAACCTATAAACGATTCTGTTTGACGTTCATCAATATTAAATTTTGCCAACCTATACGCTGAAGCCAACGTAATTGCTAAACCAAAAAACGATACCATTGCTGTTGTATTTCTACTAAAAATTTTTATTCCAGCAAAATAACCTTCCGATTCTATGGCACCATTTAATAATTGAAACATAACAATCCCAGGAACGACTCCACTGGTTACAACATCTGCTAAAGAGTCTAATTGTTTTCCTAATTCACCTTCAACATTGAATAGTCGCGCAAAAAAACCATCAAAAAAGTCGAAGAATACGCCTAAAAATACAAAAAATGCTGCTGGTACCAATTGACCATTTACTGCAAAAATAACAGCTATAGTACCTGATAATAAGTTTAATAAGGTAAATAAATTTGGAATGTGTTTTGTGATATTCATAATTAAATATTTTGGTAAATTTATGAAACTATTTATTACATCATTCATAAAAACTAATATTTAATGTCTATTATTTCATCAAGCTATATTCCTCCATTAATTTTTAAAAATGCGCATATAAATACGGTTTACAAAACCTTATTTTACAACAATAAAATTGCATACAAAAGGGTTCGTATTCATACTCCAGATGAAGATTTTCTAGATTTAGATTTTTCATTTACAAACTCAGAAACCTTAGTAATAGCCTCTCATGGACTTGAGGGAAGTTCTAATTCTAAATACATTGTTTCACTTGCCACCTATTTAAAATCCGTAAAAATTGATTGTTTAGCTATTAATTTTAGAGGTTGTAGCGGTGAAGACAATCACCAATTATATTCCTATAATAGTGGGAAAACAAATGATTTACAGACTATAATTCAGTATGTATTAAATAATTACAATTACAAAAATATTATTTTGGTGGGTTATAGTATGGGTGGAAATATTACGTTAAAATATTTAGGTGAAAATATGGAGGTTCCTAAAGAACTAAAAGGTGCTTGTACTATTTCTGTCCCTACAGATTTAGAAGGTTCTTCAAATACTTTAAATCATTGGCAAAATACCGTTTATATGCAACGTTTTTTAAGAACGCTGAAAAAAAAAGGAATTCATAAATATGAAAAATTTCCGAATTCAATATTAAATAAACAGGCTATTTTAAACGCTAAAAATTTTACTGATTTTGATGATGCTTTTACCGCTCCCCTTTTTGGGTACAAAAATGCACAAGATTATTGGACAAAGTGTAGTTCAAAACAATATATTTCTTCCATAAAAACTCCAACTTTAATTATTAATGCGTTGGATGACACCTTTTTATCTAAAAGTTGTTTTCCTATAAATGAATGTAAAAATCATAAACTTGTTCATTTAGAAATGCCTAATTA
>JAGPIQ010000061.1 GCA_018054895.1 Lutibacter sp.
CACTTAATGCTATTGAAAAAGAACAATACGTTCATCATCTTTTTCAAAATGAAAAAGGAAAAAATAAAGGTATTTTTATAATAACAACCGTTTTAATTGTTATAATTTTTGGAATTTTTATTCTTTTTATTGATGAAGGAAAAGCAGCTATGTTTTTTATAATGCTCGGTTTAATAGCATTTATTGCGCTTTTTGCTTTTGGAATGCCATTTTATTACAAACAACAAAATAGTACGAATGACGGTTATATACTAATTGGAAAAAAATATGCCTACATTAATGGGTATTTTCATAATTGGGATTTTCCGCTGTCAGGAATTAAGAAAGCATCTATTATAAATGAACCTTTTTATGGGTTACATATTCAATATTATTATACGGATAGAACGCTTACAAATACAGAGGAATTAAATATTCCAGCTCCTGTAAATATCAATTTACAGGATGTTTTAAATAGTTTAAAAAATTACAATTAATACCTTAAAAATATGGCTTATTCATTAAAAATACACGATCCTGCATTTGCAAAGTATTTAAAAAACACGAAAGATTATAGGTTTCAATTTGCGTTTGTATTGGCTATAATAGCTGTTGTAGGTTTTTATATTTATGGTGAAGTAAGCGATGAAATGGATAATCCAGAAGCTCTATATATAGGATTAGGAATTGGAGGAATGTTTTTTTTAATTGGAGTTTTTTCTGCCCTTTCTGTAAATAAAGTGCCAAGTTGGGATGGTGAAGTTGTAGAAAAAGAAATAGTAAAGCTGAAGGGTAAACCCTATTTTATTGTCTATTTTGAGGATCAAAAACATAAAAGATATGAAATACGTTCAGAAGACGACGCTACTTTATATAATTATTATAAAATAGGTGAAAAAGTACGGTATCACGGTCATTTAAAAACTTACGAAAAGTTTGATAAGTCAAAAGATGACATTATTTTTTGCAATGCGTGTAGTTTTATGCATGAAATAACCGAGCATATTTGCCAAAACTGTGGTTGCCCTTTATTGAAATAAATTTAATTTTTACTCCAAAAGAAAGGTGTTAATAAAATTAATACAGTAAACAATTCAAGTCTACCAATTAACATTAAAAAAGAACAAGTCCATTTTGCGGGCATTGTTAAATGTGCATAATTATCTACAGGACTTAGAGATCCTAATGCAGGTCCAACATTACCTAATGATGATGCTGCTGCTCCTAAAGCCGACATAAAGTCCAGTCCCAAAAATGTTAACAATACGCTACTTGCAATAAAAATAAGCATATATAAAACAAAAAAGGATAAGATGTTGTAAATAATGGTTTTAGGAACGCTAACTCCATCATAACGCACTGGAATAATAGCGTTAGGATGCAATAGTTTTTTAAATTCATAAAAACTACTCTTAATCATTATAATATGTCGAACAATTTTTATACCTCCACTTGTAGATCCTGCTGAACCTCCAATAAAGAATAATGAAAAGATAATAGTCGTAATCATGTAATTCCATTTTGTAAAATCTGCAGAAACAAAGCCAGTAGTTGTTAATACGGAAACTACGGAAAATGAAGCCTGTCTAAAAGCATTTTCAGTTTCACCCCATGTTTTAGCATGTTGGATGCTGGTTTCTAAGCTTGGATCTTGATAATTAACAATCAAAAAAGTAATTAATAAGGTAACTCCAATGGTTCCGAAAAAGTAATATTTAAATTCTTCACTTTTGAAAACTTTGTAAACCTTTCCTTTTAAAGCGAAGTATGTTAGTACAAAGTTGGTCCCAGCAATAAACATGAAAATAGTAATAATGTATTGAATTAAAGGGTAGGAGTCGTAATAAGCAATACTTGTATTTTTAGTTGAAAAACCTCCAGTACTTAAAGTTGCCATGGCATGATTTATGGCGTCAAACCAAGTCATACCAGCAATTCTCAATAAAAGAAATTGAATAAAAGTTAAAATGAAATAAATAAACCACAATCTTTTTGCCGTTTCAGTAATGCGAGGATGCATTTTATCGGCAGATGGGCCTGGCGCTTCAGCCATAAATAACTGCATTCCTCCAATTCCTAGTAATGGTAAAATGGCAACGGTTAAAACAATAATTCCCATTCCACCAATCCAATGTGTGGCACTTCGCCAAAACAAAATTCCTTTTGGCATGGATTCAATTTCTCTTAAAATGGAAGATCCAGTGGTGGAATAGCCAGAAATTGTTTCAAAAATGGCATCTGTAAATGAAGGAATGGAACCTGTAAAAACATAAGGTAATGATCCTGTTAGTGTTAAGGTTAGCCAACCTAAGGTTACAATTAAATAACCTTCTTTTTTACCAAGGTTTTTTTTGGCATTTCTATTGAAAAACCACAATAAAAAACCAATAGCTATAGTTGTAATACCAGCTTGTAAAATGCCCCATTTTTCAGTTTCGCCATAATACATACTGAAGGGGATAGCTAAAAGCATAAAAAAACCATTAAGCATAGAGGTTAAACCCAAAAAACTAATGATGATTTTTATATTGATATTTTTCATTAATTAAATAATTTTTCGACTTTGTGAATTGATTCTGGTAAACAAAAAACGACAGCTTTATCCCCTGCTTTTATTTGAAAATCACCAAAGGTCATATATGCAATGCCATTTCTAATTACACCACCAAATACCGCACTTTTTGTGATATTTAATTCTTTAATAACTTTTTTAGTAACGGGAGTGTTTTCTTTTACTAAAAACTCAAGTACTTCAGCATCTACATTATGTAAATTAGCTACTTTTAAAATATCACCTTTTCTAACGTGTTTAAAAATAGCACTTGCCGCTAATAATTTTTTATTTATTAACGTGTCAATTCCAATGGTTTGAGAAATATTGATGTAATCCATATTTTCAACCAAGGCAATGGTTTTTTTAACGCCTTTTGATTTTGCAACTAAACACGACATTATATTGGTTTCTGAATTTCCAGTAACTGCAATAAAAGCATCCATTTCAGATATGTTTTCTTCTTCTAGCAATTCTACATTTCTCCCATCACCTCTAATAACCAAAGCGTTAGGTAGTTTTTCAGCTATTTCTTTTGCGCGAATTTTATCAATTTCAAAAAGTTTAATATTGAATTTGTGGTCACATAAACTTCTAGCGGCCTTTACCCCAATTTTCCCTCCGCCTAATATGATAACGTCTTTTACACCAAACTGGGTTTTCCCCATTAAACGGTATAATTGAGGAATGCTTTCTTTTGGAGCAGAAAAATATATTTGGTCATTAGCGCCATATACTGTATTCCCTCTCGGAATAATTGTTTCACTTGAATTTTCAGGTTTAATAGCAATAGTAATAAACTCAATGTTTTTAAATTTTTCACGACCTTGTTGAACCGTTAAATTTATTAAAGGAGAGTTATGTTCTAAAGTGCTTCCTAAAATATTGAGCACACCATTTTCAAAAGCAATTGTGTCATTAAAAGCAGACTGATTTAGGAGCATTAAAATTTCATCGGCAGCTAATTCCCCAGGAGAAATCATGCTGTCAATACCAATTTCTGTAAAATCAATATCAGAATTTCTACTGAATTCGTGATTAGAAATACGTGCGATTGTTTTTTTTGCTCCTAATTTTTTAGCCAAAACAGCTATTGTAAAATTGGTATTTTGAGATTCTGTAACTGCTAAAAATATATCGGCTTTTTCAACATTTACTTCTTTTAATAATTTTATGGAAGTAGCATCACCTTTTTTGGTAATTACATCAATATGATTACTGGCATATGCTAGTTTTTCTCCGTCAGTATCAATTAAATAGATATCTTGAGATTCAAAAGAAAGCAGTTTTGCCAAGTGAAATCCAACATCTCCTGCACCTGCAATAATTATTTTCATGTGTTAATGTTTTGACAAATATATTATACTAATTGGTTTATTAATAATTTTTATGGTTGAATAATCAATATCAACCGCTAAAGGTACGAATAAAGATTTGATGGATTGATAAATAATAGGGTTATTTGTTTTTTGAAAAAATTTACAATTTATTTTGAAATTTTAGAAATTATAATTTTTTAAAAATATAAATGTTTCAGTTTTTAAAAGTTTAAATTTATATTTGATAAAAATTGAAAACGCTATGAAATATGAAACTACAAACATGCCTATTACATCGTGGGCAGAAGATGATCGACCACGTGAAAAATTAATTAGCAAAGGAAAATTTGCATTGACGGATGCAGAATTGGTAGCTATATTAATTGGTTCAGGTTCTCGTGAAGAAACAGCAGTTGGGTTGTCACAAAAAATATTGGCTTCCGTAAAAAATAATTTAAACGGTTTATCGAAACTTTCAATAATTGATTTACAAAAATTTAAAGGAATAGGAGAGGCAAAAGCTATTTCAATTATTACAGCGTTAGAACTTGGGAGAAGAAGAAGGCTAGAGGAAGCAATGGAACTTCCTATTATTACAAGTAGTAAAGCCGTTTTTGAAATTATGCAACCCTTAATAGGCGAGTTAGCACATGAGGAATTCTGGATTGTTTTTTTAAATAATTCTAACAAAGTACTTAATAAATTACAATTAAGCATTGGTGGCTTAACAGGAACATTGGTAGATCCGCGACTTGTTTTTAAAAAAGCAATTGATTGCAACGCGACTGCAATTATACTTTGTCACAATCATCCATCTGGAAAGCTAACACCTAGTGAAGCTGATAAACAAATCACCAAAAAATTAGTAGCGGGTGGACTTACATTAGATATTAAAGTGCTCGATCACTTAATAATTACCGAAAATGCGTATTTTAGCTTCGCTGATGAAAATATTTTATAATTTTGTCAGAAGTCAGAAAATTGAAGTGTGAAGACAATAGCCGGTGGCTGAGCTTCATCAATTGACAATTGAGAATTAACAATTAAAAATTAAATGTACCGGTGGCTGAGCGGAGTCGAAGCCAAAAATCATCAACCAAAACCCAACATGCTTTTAGTATATACTCATAAAATTACACCACGATTAAATTATATTTTTAAGCATATTTTTACTCGTACATTACAAATGCCAGTGTCATTTACAACAAAGGTAGACGATTTTGTGGCGCACAATGGTCCTAAAATGAGTTACTCAAAAGTTCCTTTGGGATCGGAGTTTTTTGTTAGAAGTAACGAATTGTTATTTGATCAAGGAATAAATGATGTTGATATTAAAGTGTTAAATTGGGAGGAAGTTCCTTGCTTTTTTCCTGCTGGAGAAACCTCAAGTATTCCTTTTGATATTTTTGCAGCAAGCTTTTATTTGATAAGTAGGTATGAAGAGTATTTACCTCATGTACGTGATGTTCATGAACGTTATCCTGCAACGGAAAGCTTAGCATATAAAAATGGATTTTTAGAAAAACCTGTAGTTGATATTTGGGCATTTAAATTTTTAGATATTTTGAAAATTAAATTTCCGAATTATCAGTATTCTTCAAGAACGTTTTCTATCATTTCTACCATTGATGTGGATATGGCTTTTTCTTACAAAAATAAAGGTGTTTTAAGAACTTTAGGAGGCTTTTTTAAAGATACTGTATCTTTTCAATTATATACAATTTGGGATAGGTTGTTAACAATCCTAAATTTTAAAAAGGATCCATTTGACACATTTCAACGTATTTTAGATTTTAAAAAAGAACATAAAGTTAATACGCTATTTTTCTTTTTAGTAGGCGATTATACAACCTATGATAAAAATGTATCTTTCTCAAATAGTAAATTCAAATCCTTAGTAAAATCAGTAGGCGATTATGCCAAAATAGGCTTACATCCTTCTTATTTTACACCCAAAGATTTCAATTTATTGAAAAAAGAAAAACAGCGATTGGAACAAATAGTAAATACACCAATAACATTTTCACGTCAGCATTATTTAAGGTTAAGCATTCCAGAAACCTATCAGAATTTAATAGATGTAGATATTATTGATGATTATACCATGGGGTATGCAAAACTCCCAGGATTTAGAGCAAGTACATGTACTCCTTTTTATTTTTACGATTTAGATTTTGAAATTCAAACGCCTTTAAAATTATTCCCATTTGCTTTTATGGATGGTACTTTAAAAGATTATATGAATTTATCAAATGAAGAAGCTATGGAAAAAATATTAGAATTGAAAAAAGAAGTCCAACAGGTAAATGGAACTTTTATTAGTTTATTTCATAATGAAACCTTTAGTGAAAATGACCGCTGGAGAGGATGGACTGAAATTTATAAAAAAACAGTTGTAGCTAACTAATGATTCGGTATATCCAACAAAAAAATATTGACAGAGCTAAATACGACTCTTGTATTGAACAGGCCATAAACTCAAGAATATATGCCTATAGTTGGTATTTAGATATCGTTGCTGACCATTGGGATGCCTTGGTGCTGAATGATTATGAGGCTGTAATGCCGTTGCCTTGGCGACAAAAATATTTTATTAAGTACGTGTATCCACCAGCCTGGACACAACAATTGGGTGTTTTTTCTAAAAATGAAATTCCAGAAAGTCTTATTTTAAATTTTATAAAATCAATTCCTAAAAAGTTTAAAAAAATTACCATTCAGTTTAATTCAGCGAATAAATTTGAACATAAAAGTAGTACTGAACGAGTAAATTATATTTTGCCGTTGGATAAAACGTATGAGGAGATTTATGAGAGTTATAGAAAAGATAGAAGGAAGAGGTTAAGGGGTTTTTTAATAGAAAATATTACAGTAGTAGATTCACTTGACTTTGAGGAATTAAAATCAGTTTTTTTAACTAATTATGAAAAAAAAATACAGATGAATTTAATAGATTTTTCTTCATTAAGAAACATATTTCATATAGCAAAACTGAACGGAAGTCTTATGACTAAAAGTGTTTCAATAAATGGAAAACTTATTTCAGGTTTAATAGCGATTAAAGCTGTAAATAGAGTCGTTATTCTATTTTCAGCAACGTCTGATATTGGAATGAGTACTAATTCGTTTTCTGCAATTATTGATAGCGTAATAAAGGAAAATTCTGAGACAAACTCTTTTATAGATTTCGAAGGTTCAATGATTCCTTCAATTGCCTCTTTTAATAAAAGTTTTGGAGCAAGGATAGAGTATTACCGTTGTTTAACGTATAATAATTTACCGTTTTTTATTAAAATTTTTAAAAAGTAGGTGGTTTCTTGTTAAATATGATTTTTGAAAAATCTTCAATGTAGCCTTCTTTTATTTCTAATCGTTTATAATTATTGATTGAGCTACAATTTTTTGAATGAAATTTCAATAATAATTTATTTCAAATTATTAAGTAATTTTAGTTTCTCATTATTCATTTCTATTACAAACAATCCATTTTTTCGGTATCCCCAACCTGTAGGTGATTTTTGATAAATATTATTTACTAAATTGTTTTTTTGATAAATTATAGGTGTAGAAAGTACAATGACACTATTATCTGGTAAATCCTTGGTTACAACTGTATTTGCACCGATTCTACAATTGTTTCCAATATGTACATTGCCAATAATTTTTGCTCCAGCTCCAATTAAACAGTTATTACCAATAGTTGGACTTCCAAGGCTTTTTGAGTCAATTAACATATTTGAACCAATTGTGACTTGTTGGTAAATTGTGCAATTTTGACCTATGATAGCTCCACCCGAAATAAATATGCCATAAGTGCATGTAGAAAATTAATGGGGCCTTTTATCTCGTTGTTAAATGGGAGATAGGAATTCGTTTCATGTTGAAGACCTTTATTCAATATTAAATAAATCTTTTTTATTAATGAAGAATTAGATTTTTTAAATTTTTGTCTTAAAGAATTATAACCACCCAATTTATTTGTTAGAAAAGTGAATATCATTTGTTTATTTTTTAATTATTACTTATCTTAAATATATCACATAATTTTTGAAAAACATTCAAGTAATTTTTTCTTTATAAGAAAAGAGAGATAGAAAGATGTTTATTTTTCACTAAACTATTATTTTATTTTTCCTATAGAAAAATAATAATACCATTGTATGTTTAGTTCATTGAACATTTTTATTTTTGAATTATATTTTAAATTGTTTTTCATCAGTGATTTTTCCATTTCGTTTGTCAGTTTGACAGAATTGAGCCAGTCATTTTTAATTAAAAATTGTTTCTTAATAATGAAAGGAAAAAAAGGTTTAATTTTTTTCTTAATCTTTTGGGAGAAGATTTGAAGTTTTGTCGGTTGTATTTCTTTTTTATAGTTAACATTAAACATTTCAAAGTAATGATTTTTTAAAATATCATCATACAAAAGTTTCATTTTCTTATTTTCTCTTGGTATATCTTTAAAAAAAGATAATAGATCTTTATCCCAAAAAGGAAAACGATGTTCGTAATTAAAAAAGGTAAATATATTTGAAGAGTTAAATATTATTTTAGCTATTTTTTCTTTTATGTCATAATCTTCAAAAACTGAATATGTTAATTTAGTATAATAATTAGTATCGAAATCTAAAAATTGTAAACCGATTCTATTTAGGATTTCTTTTTTTGTATCAGGAAATATTTTATTATAATGGAATTTTTGATTAAAAATTAATTTAGATATTTGATTGAATTTTAAGTTGTTAGGGATAACCTTTTCAAATTGGCTTCCCCCCAATAAATCACCTGAATGGCCTGGAATAAAAATAGCATTATCAGATATTAGCAAATTATCTTTCAAATATTTAATTGCGAAATATTCTTGTAAATATGGCATTGAAGAATATTTACCAGTATAATGGGCAAATTCTTTAAATAGAGATGTATCTATATAATTATCAACAATCTCATCAGTATATTCTATGAAAATCCATTTAAACCCTAGGTTTTCAGCTGTTTTTTTAGAATTTTCAATTTCGAAGTTATTCTTTTTACCATATGTAAAACAAATAACATTTGTATAATTGAATTTTTTCAACATAACAGCAATTAAACGGGAATCATATCCACCACTTAACGGAATAACTACTTGCCTGTTATTTAATGAAGTTATCAACCGTTTAAAACTATTTTCAAAAGCTTGAATAGCTTGTTTTTTTAATTCAGAGTAAGAAGAATTATTTAGTGTATTTGTAGCATAAGAAAAAAAGAAACCTCGTATATTTATTCTTTCATTTTCAAAACAAATATATTCACTTGATTGTAGTTGAAATACATTTTTAAGTAAGGTTTTATTGCCTAAAGTATGCCCAGCTGTAAGAAATTCATTGGAGGCTTGCTCGTCAAAGGTGGAAATGTTTAATTTCTCTTTTAATAAAACAATATCATCACTAATAAAAAGGTTATTTTCAAAATTAGTATAAAATAAAGGAAATATTCGTGTTGCATCTGATGCTATAAATAATTCATCTTCAATTTTAATAAGTACTGTGAAAATTCCATTGATAGTTTTAATTTTTTCAATAAATAGGCTGGGATCAGTTATTTTTTTAAAATAAGAAATAGCTTTATCTTTTTCAAAATAATTATTATTTTCATCAAAAAATGATCCTTTAACAAAAATGGTTTCAGTCGAAAACCAACTAAATCCTTTGTTAATATTTAATAAAATAGATGTCATTAATTAAGATTTAAATCTATAGTTTTAAAGAGTTTTAGTTTGCTAATTTAGTATTATCCTAAGTAAATGATGAAAAAATATTTAGTTATAAACTTTATTTGACTGTTTTAAAGTTTTGTTTGATATTTTTAAAAAGTAAAATAAAATAATGAAATTAAAAATTACGCCAGTAATAGAAAATAAAACGAGAGAAGCATTAACGCTCTTAAAAATTACATATCCTAAATTAATTGCTAAAAACCTAGCGACAAGAAATAGAATATTTAATATTAATATCGTTTTTTGTTTGTTTAAAATAGTTGAAAGTGAAGAAATAGGTGACTTTAAATATCCTATAAACAACCAAGGTATCAAAATTCTAACTTGAATTCCAACTTCATTCCAATCGTTACCAAAAATAAATTCTAAATAAAATGAAATAATAAATAAAGGTATAAAAATAATTAGAGCTGTTACAAACAGTGTTTTGTAAGTTTTTTTAATGAATTCATACAAATTTTGATTTGAATTATAAATTAAACTGGCTTCCCTAAAAAACACTTGACTTATAGATTGCCCAATAATTCCTGGAGGTGTTTTAGATACTTTTACAGCTAATCCATAAATACCAGCTGCTCCAAGCCCAAAAAAACGTGTAATTAGTAATACAGGTAACTCGTTGGAAAGCGTGTTAATAAAAGTTGAAATGGTATTGAAAATAGGGATGTCTTTATATTTTGAAGCAAGAAAGAGCATCCGTTTTATTGAAACATGTTTTTTTAAACTTGAAATGTTTTTAAAAACAAAAGGACATATTATTACTAAATTAAAAAATTGCCCAATTATTAGACCAGGTATTAAACCTAAAGATTTAAAATTACTTATGCCTGTGATTATTTGAGAAGCACTTATAGTTGTTGATTTTGTGATGTTCCCAATTGAAACATAATTATAAGAGTTTAATCGTATATTCCAATAATCAAAGGCTGAAATTAATGAAATGAAAAATACGCTTAACGGAATAAAATATACAAAATAAGATAAATCTTGAATGTTTAAAAGAGTAATTATTTTAAAATGAAAAAGATATATTATTAAAAATAAGAGGAGGCTAAAGATAAATATAATAAAAATGTTAAAAGCAAATACATTTATAGCATCTTTATCTCTTTTTGGTAAAATAATAGCTAATTCATAATTTAATGAAATAAGTGGTTTTAATAAAATAATTGAAGAAGAAAATAAAGCAAAGATACCAAATGCTTCTTTTGAAAACATTCTAGTTAGTAAAGGAATAGAAGCAAATAATATAAATTGCCCTATAACTGAGCCTGAAAATAACGTAAGAAAATTTCTTAAATACTTATTATTAAATTTATATTTAAAATAGGGTAAAATTTTCATTTAACTTTTATGAGAATTCTTTTAATAAGTAAAAATAAGTTTAATTTTAAAGGTAAATTTTAAATCTATTCATTTACTTTGTCCAAATATATAATAAATGAACCACATTAAACACATATTTTTCGATTTAGACCATACGTTATGGGATTTCGAAACCAACTCCGACTTAGCATTTAAAGCAATATTCAAAAAACACAATGTAAATGTAGATTTGTTGAAATTTTTGAATTACTACCGCAATATTAACGAAAACTACTGGAAATTATATCGTGAAGAAAAAGTAACCAAAGAGCAACTGCGTGTTGGGCGTTTAAAAGACGCTTTTGATATTATAAAGTTCAATGCTAGCATTGATTTAATTGAAACTTTAGCGGATGATTATATTGAATGTTTGCCAGATAATAATTATTTATTTGAGGGAACACACGAAATATTAGCACATTTACAACCTAATTTTAAGTTGCACATTATAACGAATGGTTTTAATGAAGTGCAAGGTAAAAAAATGGCAAATTCAGGGTTAGACGTTTATTTCGATAAAATTATTACATCGGAACAAGTGGGTGTGAAAAAACCGAATCCATTAATTTTTGAATTTGCTTTAAAAGAAGCAAACGCACAAGCCAATGAATCTATTATGATTGGGGACAACTGGGAAGCTGATATAATGGGTGCGAAAAATGCTGGGCTTGATGTTATTTATTGTAATTTTGATAGTAAACCAGTTAGCGAAAGTATAAAATCTGTAACAAATTTATCACAAATAAAGCACTACTTTTAAATACCACAACTCCAATTAAAACGTTTTATACTGTATGAAAATCCCCAAAAGCGTATTGTTATTTTTTGTAATTATGTTGTTGCAAGGCTGTACAAAAGATGTAGATTTTAACCAAATAGATGACGCTTCTATTCAAACGTCCTATAAAACATCGCTAATTTATTTAGATTTAGCTCCCATTAAATTTTTAGATAACTTTAATCAAGAAATTGTTTTAACAAGCGATAAGGTGGTTGCTGAAATAGATGATGCTTCTCGGGGTTATTTGGAAAAAGTTGAATTTACTATTGTTACTGAAAATTCGTTTAATAGAAGTTTTTTAATAACTATTAATTTTTTAGATGAAAAAGATGAGACAATTTATATGTTAAATCCTACGATAGAAATTCCAGCAAATAGTGGTGAAACAACAATTAATATTAAAATTCCACCATCAGAAATTGATGTTATTTATCAAACTCGTTATTTTAATTTTGATATAGTAATGCATAAAAGAGCTGATGGAACCCAACTTTCACAAACAGATGATTATAAATTAAATTTGAAATCATCTGTTGAATTATTTTTTAATTTCAGAAAGCTATGAGGAAAATAGTTTTCGCTTTTTGTTTTATAACTTCAATAGTATCCTCACAAAATAAACAGGTGTTGTATGATTTTGCAAACCTTCCACAAACATTACTATTAAACCCAGGAGCTGAGGTTCCCTATAAATTTCATGCGGGTATTCCATTGCTCTCACAATTTTCTTTCAATGCGGGCTTTACGGGCTTTTCCACGTATGATGTTTTTGCCGATAACGGTGTGCCTATTAATGATAAAATTAGAGCAGTTGTATATAATTTTAACACGGCGGAATTTGCCATGGTAAATGAACAATTAGAGATTATAAATGTAGGGTTTAGACTTCCTAATAAATCATATTTGAGTTTTGGTTATTATCAAGAATTTGATTTTTTATCGAAAATACCGAAAGACTTAGTAGACTTATTTTATAATGGAAATACTATTAATGAAAAATACAGTATTAATAAATTAGCTGCACGAGCAGAATTGTTAGGCGTTTTTCATGTTGGATTATCAAAACAACTACGTAAAAATTTGCAAGTTGGAGTAAGAGCTAAAATATATTCAGGAGCGTTTAATGCGAGTTCAAAAAACAATTCAGGAACGTTGTCTACTACCGAAGGAACCAATAATTTATACAGTCACCATTTGCAAAATGTGCATGTTTTAGGGCAAACATCGGGCGTTATTTTAGATGATTATGACGCTGTTGATCCTGCATATTTAAAAAATAAATTGTTATTGGGCGGAAATCTTGGTTTAGGTGTTGATGTTGGTTTTACGTATCATCCTGAAAAACAATGGGAAATTAGTGGAAGTATGCTAGATATTGGTTTTATTAATAATACTCAAAATGTTGAATCTTATAGTATTAATGGTGATTATAGCATAGAGGGGTTTCAATTATTTTTTGATCAAAATAACCCTGAAGATTATTGGCAAAATATACAAGACGATTTTGAAGAAAGTGTTGTTGTAGATACTATTTATAATAAATATATTTCGCTTCGCCCACTTAAAGTATATGGAGCAGTAAGCTATTCATTTGGTCAGAGTTATAATGATTGTCGCGTTTTATTAGATCCGAATTCGTATAATAATAAAGTGGGATTTCAACTTTTTTCAACATTTGGGGCTGTACACAGTTATGCAGCAGCAACAGTTTTTTTTGAAAAAAAACTCACTAAAAAATTAAGTTCAAAAGTAACATATACAGTGGATCCGTTTAGCTTTTCAAATATAGGGCTTGGTGTGTCAACACAGTTAGGTTGGTTTAATGCATATATAATTGCTGATAATTTGTTAAATTTATCAAATGTTTACAATGCTAAAAGTACTTCTATGCAATTTGGATTAAATATTATCGTTAACCATAAAAATTAGTACATTTACATTTATAAAAATTTCAAAAAAAATAATACCATGTTGAAGTCTTCAGTAATTATTGCATTTATAGCACTTTTTAGTTGTTCATTAAGTTATGCTCAAAAAAACAGCCTAAATACTTACAAATACGTTATAATTCCGGAACAATTCGAATTTCAAAAAAGTGCAGATGATTATCAAGTTAATTCATTAACAAAATTTTTATTTGATAAGGCAGGTTTTAAAACATACATGTCTAATGAAACGTTCCCTCAAGAGTTGGCATCAAATGCGTGTTTAGGGTTAAAGGGAATTGTAGTAAATGAATCTGGAATGTTTTCTACTAAAATGCAAATTAAATTGGTAGACTGTTATAATAACACGGTGTATCTTACAGAATTTGGAAATTCACGAATAAAGGAATTTAAAAAATCATATCATGAAGCTATTCGTGCAGCTTTTGAAGAAATTGAAAATTTAAATTATACATATGAAGAAACTTCCTCAGTTGCTAATATTGAAAAAAAAGCAGCATATAAAGTAGTACCTGTTGTAGAAGAAGTTGTTCAAAAAGTAGATGATATTCAAGTTGTTCAAGAAAAGAAAGTATCAGAAGTAAAAGTTGCTACAATTGCTAATTTACCTAAAAAAGAGGAAATTAAAGAAGTAGCTATTAAACCAACTAATTCAATTGTTGAAGGGAAGTATGACGTTGAAAAATGGGGGTTAAGTACACTTTCAAAAACAGAAGAAGGGTATTCTTTTACAGCAGGGGATGAAAATTTTGAATTTGCAGTAGTGTACAAAACCTCAAAACCAAACACATTCATTATAAAATTTGCAGCCTACAAACAGCCGCAGTTGGTTGAATTAGTAAATGGAAATTTAATGGTAGATACTACGAATAATGTAAAAACCTACAAAAGAGTGAATTAGTCGGATTGAAACCCAGAGTCAATTTCGGTATAAATTCCCTCCTTGGGGAGGGTTAGGGAGGTGTTAAACGAACACTATAATAATTAAAAAATTGTTGCTTTTTTAACTATAGTTTTCTTTAAAGTCTAAGTCAGAGTCACGGTCTAAGTCAAAGTCCAAAACCACCAGCTAATACCCATATTTACCTTTCCATAATTTCTTTAAAAAATCACGAATGCTAAGTTCTCTGGTATTATTTCCAGGTTCAAAAAGTGTTGTATTTTTCAGTTCATCGGGTAAAAATTCTTGTTCTGCAAAATTGTTTTCGAAACTATGTGCGTATTTGTAGTTTTTACCATAATCGAGTTCCTTCATTAATTTTGTTGGAGCATTTCGTAAATGCAGTGGAACCGATAAATCACCAGTTTCGCGCACCAAAGCTTGTGCTTTTCCAATAGCTTCATAACTCGAATTACTTTTTGGTGAAGTTGCCAAATATACCGCACACTGACTTAAAATAATTCGCGACTCTGGAAAACCAATAATAGCAACTGCCTGAAACGTATTGTTCGCCATAATTAATGCGGTTGGGTTTGCATTCCCAATATCTTCCGAAGCTGAAATTAATAAGCGCC
>JAGPIQ010000062.1 GCA_018054895.1 Lutibacter sp.
TTAAGTTCCAACTTCTAAAACTCATTTAATTATTAAATTTTGTAATAGTTATTTATAAAATACAACATTTAAGTTTCAATAGTAGTAATTACAAAATCATCTGCATCATTTAAAAAATTGAATTTCTTTCGAATATCAATTACATGTTGCTTTTCTAAATCTATAATTACACACTCTTCTAATGTTGCTTGAGTTGTTAAAATTGGAGAACCTAAGCCATTATAAATAGCAGAATGACCTGTATAAATTAATCCATTATTATCTTGTCCTACTCTATTTAAACCAACTACATAACTCATATTTTCAACTGCGCGAGCTTTTAATAAAATATCCCATGCAGTAATTCTGGATTTTGGCCAATTGGCAACATAAATTAACATATCATAGTCTTCAACATTTCTAGACCAAACGGGAAAACGTAGATCATAACACACCATTGGGCAAATTTTCCAACCTTTATAATTAACTGTAATTTTTTCAATCCCTTTACTAAATACCTTTTCTTCACCAGCTAAGGTAAATAGGTGTCGCTTATCATAATAGTCGACTTTACCTGTTGGATGCACAAATAAAAATCGGTTATAATACTTTGAATCTTCTTCAATTATCAAACTTCCTGCTATGGCACAATTCTTTAAAACAGCCATTTTCTTCATCCACTTCACCGTATTTCCGTTCATTTTTTCAGAAATAGGAGCTGGCTTCATACTAAAACCCGTTGAAAACATTTCTGGCAATACAATTAAATCTACAGGTTCAATAATTGCTAATATTTTGTTTGTATAATTAGCTGTATTTTCTTCAATATTTTGCCAAACAATAGCAACTTGTAATAAAGCGACCTTCAAATTATTTTGCATAGTATATAAATTAAAAAAGTGGTTAAAAATACTATTATTTTTAACCACTTTAAAGTTACAATTTCTTACAAGAACTATAATTTCTTTTTTGCTTTTTCAATTTTATTCCTAGATTTCTCTAATTTCTTTTGCCATTTTATTTCATCTTGTGGCGATAATTTACCTTTTTCTTGAAGCTTTTGATGTTTTTCAATATTTTTCTCTAAATCTTTTTTAGCAACTTCATATCTAGCTTTCGCTTTTTCTTTATTTTTTAGTTTCTTTTCAGCTTTTTTAAGCTCTTTATCAGCTGCTTTTTGTTTTTTCTTTGCTTTTTTCTGAGCCTTTTCAGCTGCTTTTTGAGCTTTCTTCGCTTCAGCTAACCTTTTTTCAGCTAAAATTTGCGCATTTAATCTGTTCTTTATACTAGCTTGCATTTCTGGTGAAAGTGTGCTTGTAACATCCACCTTATCAACTAATATAGCATTTTTTTTCACAACGTAATCTACACCATTTAACTCCACTTTTTGAGCTTGCACAAGTACAACCGCAAATAAGAAAATGGTAGTTACTAAACCTTTTAAATTTTTCATATTTCTCATTTTTATTTATAAATCGAAATTACAACTTAAATTGAACATATAATAGCAGCTGCTTCTTTTATTGTTTCATCTTTCTTGGCAAAACAAAATCGCAAAACCGAGGTTTCAAAATCCGCATTATTAAAAACAGAAATAGGTATGGAGGCCAACTTAAACTCTTTTGCCAATCGAATAGCAAACTCCGTATCTTTTTCAGCAGTAATGTTTTTATAATTTAGCAATTGAAAATAGGTTCCTTTTGAAGGGGCAAATTCAAACCGAGAATCTTTTATTAAACTTAAAAATAAATTTCTTTTTTGCTGATAAAAATATCCTAAATTCAAATAATTACTTTCATTTTGAAGATACTCAGCTAATGCAACTTGTGTTGGATGATGTACACTAAATACGTTGTACTGATGCACTTTCCAAAATTCAGTCATTAGATCCTTCGGCGCAACGCAATAACCCAATTTCCAACCTGTATTATGAAACGTTTTTCCGAATGAAGATACTATAAATGCTCTTTCAGCCAAACTAGGAAATAATGCCGCAGATTGATGTTGTTCACCATCAAAAATAATGTGTTCATATACTTCATCGCTCAATAAAATAATATGAGTCCCTTTTAAAATAGCTTGCAATGCCAACATATCTTCTTTTAAAAATAAACGACCAGAAGGATTGTGAGGGGAATTAATAATCACCATTTTTGTTTTTGAAGTAATTAGGTTTCTTACTTCATTCCAATCAATTATAAAAGTCTCTGGATCTAACTGAATCGATTTTACAATTCCACCAAACAAATGAATTGATGGTTCGTAACTATCATACGCTGGTTTAAAAATAATTACCTCGTCATTTGGTTTTACACACGCAGCAATGGCTGTAAATATAGCTTGAGTGGCTCCTGCTGTTACGGTAATTTCGTTTTCTGGATTATAGGAAACTCCATATGTTTTTTCAACTTTTTGAGCTATTTTATTTCGTAAACTAAAAATACCAGGCATTGGAGCATATTGATTATTGCCATTTTTCATTGCTTTAAAAACCAATTCCATTAAATGTGGATCACTTTCAAAATCAGGAAATCCTTGTGATAAATTTAAGGCATTTTCCTTTTGAGCCAATGCACTCATTATTGAAAAAATGGATTGAGGAACTGTCGGTAATTTTGGTTGAATTTTTATCATGTATTTTAAAGTTCTGTAACTATCATTATTTTTAAATATTACTTAAAATTACACTTTTAAAACCAGTATGCAAATTCTTCAAATAATTCAAAAAAAGCCACAAAAAAACCCGTTTCAACAAATGCTGAAACGGGTTTTATAGTATTACTTATAACTCTTATAAAGTCGCTTTTAAGTACTCACGGTTCATACGAGCAATGTTTTCTAATGAAATTCCTTTAGGACATTCCACCTCACAAGCTCCAGTATTGGTACAGTTACCAAAACCTTCTAAATCCATTTGAGCTACCATATTTTTAACACGTTCAGCAGCTTCCACTCTACCTTGAGGTAATAATGCAAATTGCGAAACTTTAGCAGAAACAAATAACATAGCACTTGAGTTTTTACAACTAGCTACACACGCTCCACAACCAATACAAGCAGCCGCATCCATAGATAAATCAGCATCTTTTTTAGGAATTGGAGTTGCATTTGCATCTTGCGTATTTCCAGAAGTATTAACTGAAATATACCCACCAGCTTGTTGAATACGCTCAAAAGCCATACGATCTACAATTAAATCCTTAATTACAGGGAATGCTTTCGCTCTCCATGGTTCAATGTAAATGGTATCACCGTCTTTAAAAGTACGCATATGCAACTGACATGTAGTAATTCCTTTATCTGGTCCATGTGGTTCACCATTAATATGTAATGAACACATACCACAAATACCTTCTCTACAATCGTGATCAAATGCAATTGGCACTTCATCTTTTGCTACTAAACTTTCGTTTAACACATCCATCATTTCTAAAAACGACATGTGCTCTGAAATATCGGTAACTTTATATTCGACCATTTGACCCTTATCTTGAGGTCCTTTTTGTCTCCAAATTTTTAACGTTAAATTCATAATGTCTTTTTATTTGTATGAACGAGTTTTTAATTCGATATCTTTAAATTCTAATTGTTCTTTATGTAAAATAGCTTCGCTAGGTTTTCCTGTGTATTCCCAAGCAGCAACGTATGCATAATTTACATCATCACGTTTTGCTTCACCATCTTCAGTAACGTGTTCTTCACGGAAGTGACCTCCACAAGATTCTTCACGGTTTAAAGCATCTTTTGCAAATAATTCACCTAACTCTAAGAAATCTGCAACTCTACCCGCTTTTTCTAATTCAGGATTCAATTCATTTAAACTTCCTGGAACTTTTACATTTTTCCAGAAATCTTCACGAACCTCTTGAATTTCTTTGATAGCTTCTTCTAATCCTTTTTTGTTACGAGCCATCCCTACTTTATCCCACATAATTTTACCTAATTTTTTGTGGAAATAATCTACAGAATGTGTTCCTTTATTATTTACAAAGAAATCTAATTGTTCTTGAACCGCTTTTTCAGCAGCATCAAACTCAGGACTATCCGTTGGTATTTTACCAGTTCTAATATCAGCAGCTAAATAATGACCCATTGTATAAGGTAATACAAAATAACCATCAGCCAACCCTTGCATTAAAGCAGAAGCTCCCAATCTGTTTGCACCGTGATCAGAGAAGTTTGCTTCACCAATACAGTATAAACCATCAACAGTTGTCATTAAGTTATAATCCACCCAAACACCACCCATAGTATAGTGTGTTGCAGGATAAATCATCATTGGAGTTTTGTATGGATTTTCGTCAACGATTTTCTCATACATTTGGAATAAGTTTCCATATTTAGCTTCAATAATAGCTTCTCCTAACTTAGTTACTTCTTCAGTAGAAGGATTTGCATGTCCTAAAATTTTAGCTTTTTCCGTTCCATATCGTTGTATAGCAGCAGCAAAATCTAAATAAACAGCTTCACCAGTTGCATTTACACCAAAACCAGCATCACAACGTTCTTTTGCAGCTCTTGAAGCTACGTCACGTGGCACTAAGTTACCAAATGCAGGATAACGTCTTTCTAAATAGTAATCTCTATCTGCTTCAGCAATAGCTGTAGCTTTTAATTTACCTTGTTGAATTGCTTTTGCATCTTCAATTTTAGCAGGAACCCAAATTCTACCATCATTACGCAATGACTCAGACATTAACGTTAATTTTGATTGGTAATCTCCTGAACGTGGAATACACGTTGGGTGAATTTGTGTAAAACAAGGATTTGCGAAATACGCTCCTTTTTTATGAATTTTCCAAGCTGCAGTTGCATTAGATCCCATAGCGTTTGTAGATAAGAAATATACATTTCCATATCCACCTGTTGCAATGACTACGGCGTGTGCTGAATGTCTTTCAATTTTTCCTGAAATTAAATCACGTGCGATAATCCCTCTTGCTTTACCGTCAATTTTTACTACATCTAGCATTTCGTGACGGTTAAACATTTCAATTTTTCCACGTGCAATTTGACGGTTCATTGCAGAATAACAACCTAATAATAATTGTTGTCCTGTTTGACCTTTTGCGTAAAAAGTACGAGATACTAATACCCCACCAAATGAACGGTTATCTAACAATCCACCATAGTCACGTGCAAAAGGAACTCCTTGCGCCACACATTGGTCAATAATTGCTCCAGAAACCTCCGCCAAACGGTGTACGTTTGCCTCACGTGAACGGTAATCTCCTCCTTTTACAGTATCATAAAATAAGCGATAGTTAGAATCTCCATCACCCATATAGTTTTTTGCTGCGTTGATACCTCCTTGTGCTGCAATTGAATGCGCTCTACGTGGAGAATCTTGGTAAGCAAATGCTTTTACGTTATATCCTAATTCAGCTAAAGTAGCAGCGGCAGAACCACCAGCTAACCCTGTTCCAACAACAATTACGTCAATATTACGTTTGTTTGCCGGGTTTACTAAATCAATATGGTCTTTGTATAATGTCCATTTATCTTTTATTGGACCTTCTGGTACTCTTGAATTTAAAGTAGTCATATGCTCTTAGATTAATGGTTAGAAAAATGATGACACAATGCAATAATTATAAAACCTAAAGGAATTACAATTGAATAAACAACACCAAATTTCTTTACGAAACCTGAATATTTGTTATTGAACCCCATTGATTGAAACGCCGATTGAAAACCGTGTGCCAAATGCAAGCCTAACAATACGAAGGCAACTACATAAGCGCCAACTCTTAAAGGGTTTTGGAATTTGTGTTGCAATTCTGCAAAATATCGATATCCTTCTTCTCCTTGAACAACACCACTCATATCACCTAAGATATATTTAGTATTAATTTCTGGAATCCAAAAATCGATAAAGTGTAAAACAATAAATGCCAAAATAACAGCTCCGCTAATAATCATGTTTCTTGACATCCAAGAAGCATTTGCAGCACCATTATAATTAGCATACTTAACATTTCTTGCACTTCTATTCTTTAGCTCTAATACAAAACCCATTACAAAATGAAAAACAACTCCAACTATTAATACAGGTTGCATGGCAAACTGGATTACAGGGTTTGTTCCCATAAAATGAGAAGCCTCATTAAAAGCTTCTGCACTAAATAATGAAACTAAGTTTACTGCTAAGTGAATAATCAAGAAAACAATTAAGAAAAGTGCTGACAACGCCATGGCTACTTTTCTTGCGATTGATGAAGATAAAAATCCGCTCATTTTTTATATAATTTTTTAATATGCACAAATATACTACTTACTTTTTCTTATTAAAAGGTAAAAACAACCTTTAAAGCCAATTTAGAATGATTATAAAAAGTAAAAAAACATAAACATATTAAAAACCCTCAAGAAAAACGATTTCGAAATCAATTTAAAAAAATTAACCCTTCAGCTAATAAAATTTAATCTTACTTTTTACTTAATGAAGTATTAAAAAAGGAGTCTTTGAATAGTATTTTATGGTGTTTATTTTAGGACGAAATAGTATTTGTTCAAAAAGATATAGATTTTTTGCTGCCATAATTATCAGATCTATCCCAAAATCATCAATTACCTTTTGAATGGACAACTCCATGTTTTGGTTAATTTCAAAATAAAAATCATGTGGACTGTTTATAAAATAGTCGTGCAAAGTTTCCTTATTCCAAAGTTGCTCTTTATCCAACACATCATTACTTTTTGACAAATAAACAAACCGCAAAAAGGACTCTTTAAAATTAAATAACTCTTTTGTATTTTGAAGTAATTTTGCCTCATAAAAATAGGTGTAATCCGTAGGAAAGGCAATTTCATTTAAACTTGTATAACGTGCATCCTTTGGAACAACCAGCGTATTGCATTTTACTTTTGTTATAATATCTTCAGAAATCGATCCAATATGCATTTTACCTTGTGAAGACAACCCATTTGTACCAATCACTATTAATTCAATTTTTTTTGATTTAATTTCGCTTTTAACCGCGTTTACTAAATTATTTTTAATTGAAATAGAGGTGAAAACATGCCCACCCATTAATCCTAAAACTTTAATCTTTTGTACTAATTCAACAAAGTTTTTTTGAGAATTTTTAACTTTTTTTACAGTAGCTACAACCCCTGAATGATTTGTAAAGTTTTCAAACTCATCTTCCTGGCTGTCTGAAACATTTAATAAATAGAAATTACAGGCTTTATTTTTAAATAAACCCAAAGCATACTCTATGGAATTCCAAGAATTAGCAGAAAAATCCGTTAAAATTAAAATACTGTTCATTCAATTTTATTAACACCGCAAACATAAATAAAGGCATATTAATATTAAATGACATAAATCAGTGATTTTAAATAGATACAAGAAGTATTTTATTGAAAATAAATGAATGAAATTCTTAATTTATAGCTTCAAGCTTATCAATATCCACTATTCGAATGTTTCGGCCTTCAATTTCAATAACCCCCTCTTTTTTTAAGTCTGTTAAGGTTCTAATTAAACTTTCGGTTGCAATTCCAGCCACACCCGCCAAATCTCGACGAGAAATATTAATACTTTTCGAAGGATGCATGGTCATTTTCTTGGCAAACTTTAATATAGTTTGTGCGGTTTTTCTACGCATAGAACCGTACGCCATTTGCAATAACTGATCTTTTACTTCAATTAAACTTTCATTAATTAACTGTAGAATTTCAAAAGACAGTTTATGATTATTTTCAATTATTTTTTGCAGCGTAGCCTTCGTAACAAACATTAACTCGGTTTTTTCCATAGTTGAAGTGGTTTCGTAATAAAGAGCATTTTCAATAATTGAAGAAAATCCAAAAAAATCATCCGACTTATGAATATTTATGATCAATTCCTTTCCAAATTCATCAATTTTAGAACTTTTTACAGCACCTTTATATACTAAAAATACATTATTACAAAATTCGCCTTCGCTATAAATTACTTCGCCTTTTCGTAATATTCTTACGGACCCATAATCACAAAAGTAATTTTTTAGATCATGTATATCTGAAATGTTTTTGTAATTATCTTCATCTTCACGCTCATTTTCCTTAAACTGTTTTTCCTCAATAAGCAACGCAGCCTTGGCTAATCGACTTTCAATAGCACTTATTAACAATTCTTCATCAACAGGTTTGGTTAAATAATCGTCAGCTCCTAAATCCATTCCTTTTCTAACGTCTTTTATTTCGGTTTTAGCCGACATAAAAATAAAAGGAATTCTTTTTGTTTTCTCATCTTCAGAGAGTAATTTTAACACTCCATAACCATCCATTTCTGGCATCATAATATCACAAATTACCAAATCTGGTTGTATAATTTTTGCTAACTCAGCGCCTCGTTTTCCGTTTGCAGCGGTCACTACTTTATAACCTTCTAATTCTAAAATTTCGGCTGTGGTTTCTCTTAAAACCGTATCATCTTCTATAATTAGTATTGTTCTCATTCTTCAATAATTAATGGTAATTTTACGGTAAACGTTGAGCCTTCATTCTCTATACTTTCAAAAGAAAGGGTTCCATTTAGACTTTCTAAATGACCTTTTATAATATTTAATCCAATTCCAGTTCCTTGATTTGTTAAAGCATTTTCAGCCCTAAAGTAACGTTCAAAAATATGTTTTTGATCTTTTAACGGAATTCCAATTCCTTTATCTATTATTTCAAAAACAAACCCATCTTTATTACTTGAAATATTGAAATTTATTTTGGAATTTTCTGGTGAATATTTAATTGCATTTCCTAATAAGTTCCCTAAAACCAGCTCTAGTATTTTTTCATCATTATAAATACTAATATCATCAATATGTTTTGGATAATTTATGTACTGACCACTTTTAAGCATCATATTAGCATTGTAAACTACTTCGTTTACAATTTTACTCAATTTGAAATAAGAAAATTTATACTTTACTTTTCCAGCCTCTAGGCGTTCAACCGATAAAAAATCATTTAAAATCCCATCTAAATACTGGACTTTATTTTTTATAGTCTGTAAATGTTTTCCTCTTTTTTCTTGTTGATCTGTTTGCTTGTATTTTCCAATTAAAATGGCTGAATTCAAAATTCCGCTTAAAGGTGTTTTAAACTCGTGCGAAACCAAGGATAAAAACTTGGTTTTCAACTCATTCAATTCCTTTTCCTTTTTTAAAGCGTTCCTTAAATCTAATTCTGCTTTTACTCTTTTTTTAATTTCACCTTTTAAATTGGCAACGGTATTATGCAACTCTTCAGTTCTTTTAGACACTTTTCCTTCCAACAAAGCATTTAATTCCACAATTCTATCTTCAGCTTCTTTTCGTAGAGTAATATCTGTAATAATGGACATTACAAACGTTTTCCCTTTATATTTAAAAGGGTTTAGTCCAATTTCAACTGGAATATTTACACCCGTTTTATGAACTCCAAAAAGCAATCTATTTTGTCCCATTTTACGTTTTGAAACCTGAGCATAAAAGCCATGAAAATAGGCACTATGATGTGCATGGTGTTTTGTAGGTATTAAAATTTGAAGATGTTGACTTAAAATTTCGCTTTTTTCGTACCCAAACATTTCTTCAGCAGCAGAGTTTGACGCAACAATTATTTGTTGTTCATCAACCACAATTACTCCTTCTGAAATTGCTTCAAAAAGCATATCAAAAGCTAATTCGTCATCCTGAAACAACGTTGGCAATAGTGTAAATTTTAGTTAGTTAATAGTAGCTCCGAAAGTACAAAAAAATAATAGTATAAAATTGTTTCAATAAAAATAATTAAACATATATGTTTGAATATCAAAAACTAAAATGTTTTGGTCATATTTTCAGGAACAACAATCATAAAATCGGCTTTACCCTTGTTCTCTTTATCAATTTTTTTGATGTTTTTTTGCTCAACAGTACTTATTGTTCTAATTGCTATAGTTGAATTGTGCTGCTTTAAATACCAATAAATTCCTTCAAAATTATCAGAATGATACGATCCGTTAAAATGAAGAAATAACGAACCTTGCATCCAATTTTTCAAAATACTATTTGCCATCGTTGCATCCTTAATAGCCTGTGCTTTTGGTAAATTGTCGCCACCATGACCACCCATCATACTTTTAATTTTTACATAACCAGGCAATGTTGGATCATACAAAATTGGCTGCGGCGCTATCCATTTTTTATCTTCATCAGAAAGTTCTTGTAAGCTTTCAAGTCCTTCACGATATACTTTTGTAGCAAAATGACGCGGAATATTTGTTGCTACAAATGGTAACTTATTCTTTTTTGAAAAATCTAATAATGGCTTGTAGTCAGTATAATAATTCGACCAAAGCCGTGCCAATGTATCTAATCCCTTTTGAGAAATTTCATTATTTAAATACCTATTAACTTCCTTTTGATTGTCAGTTTCAAACATTTCAGCACCTAAAATTAACTTTCTCTTTAAATTTAAGTCAGAAGCAACTTCATATTCCAACCAATGAATGATTGGGTTGTTATGAAACTCACCAAACAACACCACATCCGATTTCGAGATCGTTTTAACCATTTTTTTATACGACACTTCCCTACCTTTTAAATTATAAATTTTATAAGCTGGCTTCCCTTGGGAAAAAACTTCTGTAAAAAATAGAGTTGAAAGTAGAAATACTATTAAAATTCGCATAAATAATATTGATTATTAAAGTAATGGTTGCTCACAAATTTATAACTTTGTTACTTAATAATTCTATAATTTGAAAGTGATATGGAAATTTTCAGTACAAACTGCAATTTTATTCCATTTCTTTCCTTAAAATAATTTCACATGAAATATTTACCCATTAACAATCAACTTTTTATAAAAAACAGAGCTAAATTTACAGCTCAAATGAAAAATAAATCAATTGCCGTTTTTAATTCAAACGATTTATTTTCAACGGGTGCAGATAGCACGTTACCTTTTACTCAAAACCGCGATTTATTTTATTTATCTGGCGCGGACCAAGAAGAAAGTATATTACTTTTATTTCCAGATGCTATAAACCCAAAACACCGTGAAATTTTATTTTTGACAGAAACCAACAAACATATTGAAATTTGGTACGGTGCAAAATATTCAAAAAAAGAAGCGACTGAAACATCAGGAATTCAAACAATTTATTGGTTGTCTGAATTCAAAAAAGTGTTTTATGATTTAATGACAGAAGCTGAAACGGTTTATTTTAACACGAACGAACACTACAGACAATCTGTTGAAATTGAAACACGTGAAGACCGCTTCATAAAACAATGTAAACATGATTTTCCTGCGCATAAATGGGAAAAAAGCAATCAGATTTTACAAGGTTTAAGAGGTGTAAAAGAACAAGAAGAAATTGACATTATGCAAACTGCTTGTGAAATTACCAATAAAGGATTCAGACGTATTTTACCGTTTGTAAAACCTGGGGTGATGGAATATGAAATTGAAGCCGAATTTATGCACGAATTTTTAAGAAATAGATCCGATGGTTTTGCATATACGCCCATTGTAGCTTCAGGTTACAGCGCTTGTGTATTGCACTATATTGAAAATAACAAGGAATGTAAAAATGGCGACATGCTATTATTGGATATTGGTGCTCAATACGCCAATTACTCTAGTGATATGACGCGAACTATCCCTGTAAATGGTAAATTTTCCGACCGACAAAAAGCAGTGTATAATGCCGTTTTACGGGTTAAAAACGAAGCAACAAAAATGTTAACTCCTGGAGTTTTATGGGCTGAATACCAAAAAGAAGTTGGTAAAATTATGTCTTCGGAATTACTAGGTTTAGGATTATTATCGAAAATCGACATTCAAAATGAAGATCCTGAATGGCCAGCTTACAAAAAATATTTTATGCATGGAACATCACATCATATGGGATTGGACACACACGATTACGGCGCCTTAAAAACACCAATGAAAGCTGGAATGGTTTTTACAGTTGAACCTGGAATTTATATTCCTGAAGAAAATATGGGTATTAGAATTGAAGATGATGTTGTAATTCAAGAAAACGGATTGCCATTTAATTTAATGCGTAATATCCCTATTGAAGTTGAAGAAATTGAAGATTTAATGAATTCATAACCTATGAAAAGATATTTTCAACAGTAATTATATTTCTGAATGTTTATTTTAATTTAAGAAAAAACCCCGAAAAACGAGCTAAACACTCAAATTTCGGGGTTTTTACTTGATAAATACTACTTTTAGTGTGTTCTATTTTTCTTGAAAATTGAGTCAATATAAAACATCAAAATTACTATCTTCAAAAAATATTTTAGACCTATTGAATGACGACGAATAAAGAACTTGAATTAGCTTGGGAATTTGTAAATAAAACAAATCGCTCCATTTTTTTAACAGGTAAAGCTGGTACAGGAAAAACAACTTTTTTACATCGTTTAAAAATGGATAGCTTAAAACGTTTGGTGGTGGTTGCACCCACAGGTGTTGCGGCTATTAACGCAAAAGGCGTAACCATTCATTCATTTTTTCAAATGCCTTTTGGTCCTATTTTACCAGATACTGATTTGAATGCTTCCAATGGATTTAATAGAAAATTCAGCAAAACTAAAATTAATATTATTAAATCGATGGATTTATTAGTGATTGATGAAATTAGTATGGTACGCGCCGATTTGCTAGATGGAATTGATAGAACTTTGCGCCGTTTTAGAAATAGAAATAAGGTTTTTGGAGGTGTTCAAGTATTAATGATAGGCGATTTACAACAATTATCGCCCGTTATTAAAGATAATGAATGGGAATTATTAAGAGCACATTATAACAATGGATTTTTTTTCAGCAGTCACGCCTATCAAGAAAGTGATGCTATTTCTATTGAATTAAAACATATTTACAGACAAGAAAACCCAGTATTTATTGAAATTCTTAATGAGATTCGGAATAATGCGTTGACAGAAACCTCCGCAAAGGAATTGAATAAACGGTATGTTCCAGACTTTGTTCCTGACCCTAATGCGGGTTATATTTCATTAACAACACATAACAATAAAGCGGATGCAACTAACAACGCTGAATTAGCGAAGTTGAAAACCAAATCGCATTCCTACAAGGCAGTTGTTGATGGAAAATTTCCAGATTATGCCTACCCAAACAATGAAACATTAGAATTAAAAGTTGGTGCGCAGGTTATGTTTATTAAAAATGATAGCGATCCTGAAAAACGTTATTTTAATGGGAAAATAGGTAAAGTAATACACTTGGATAAAGATGAAGTGGTTGTCAGTTGCCCTGATGATGAATTCAATATTAACACAAAACCAGAAGTTTGGGAAAATATAAATTACACGGTTGATCCTGTAACAAAAACTATTTCAGAAGAAAAAATAGGTGCATTTACCCAAATGCCATTGCGTTTGGCTTGGTCTATTACCATTCATAAAAGTCAAGGTTTAACTTTTGAAAAAGCCATTATTGATGCCCAAGGTGCTTTTGCACATGGACAAACCTATGTGGCTTTGAGTCGTTGTAAATCGTTGGAAGGTTTGGTATTGAAAAGTAAAATACATTCGAACCAAATTATTAGCGATAACAACGTCCTACGATTTAATAAAAATGCCGAGCAACATGAACCCGACGAAACTGTTTTAGCAATTTCCGAACGTAATTTTCAATTAGATTTAATAGTTGAAGTATTCGATTTTTATGATTTTCTATATCCTATCAATCGGATTTTGGATATTTATTATAACAACAAAACTAGTATTGAAGGACGCGTTGAAGCACCTTTATTAACCATAAAAAATTCCGTAACACAACTTTTAAAAGTAAATGCAGGTTTTATTGCGCAATTAAAACAACTTGTTGAAAATGAAGGATTGCCTGAAATGAGCGAGATAATTCAAGATCGCTTTATAAAAGCCATCGCTTATTTTAAAACGGAAGTAGAAACGCAGATTATTTCTTCATTAAAAACATTTAGCTATACAACTGACAATAAAGCTATTGAAACAGATATTACCAAAAACAGTGATGAGCTTGAAGAATTGTTAGCAACCAAAATATTGTATTTCAATAATATGACGAACGGTTTTTTTACTAAAACATTTTTAGAACTACGCATAAAAGCTGTTTTCAATTCCAAAGAAGCACCAAAAAAACTACGGAAAATTGTAGTTGATGATACTCCAAATATTGAATTATTTGAATTGTTACGGACACTTCGAAATGAATTATCTCAAGAAAATGATGTAGCAAATTTTCAAGTATTCACACAAAAAGCATTATATGAAATTTGTGAAACGCTGCCTACGACTAAAAGTAAGTTGCTGAAAATAAATGGAATGGGGGAAACCAGAGTTGAAAAATATGGTTCAGCAATTATAAACGTTATTAAAATTTATTGTGAAGAAAACAATATTGAAACAAATCAAGATGCTGATATTTTTGAAGAAGCAAAACCTAAAAAACAAAAAAGTATAAATAACAGTAAGAAGATTTCTTTAGAAATGTTTAAATCTGGTAAATCAATTTTTGAAATTGCAAAGGAGAGAAGTTTTGTACAGACCACTATATTGAACCATTTGACTGCTTTTATTCCAACAGGAGAAATAAAAGTAACCGATTTAATGTCTGTGGAAAACTATAATGAATTAAAAGAATTAATTCCAAAGAAAACTTTTGAAAATTTATCAGATTTAAAAAACCAGTTAGATGACAAGTTTAGCTATGGTGAATTACGTTTGATTTTAGAAGAAATAAACAAAGAAAATTCTTAATTGAAGCATTAAAAATTATACTGAAAACCTACACCCAGTAACTGTTTCAACTGAATTTTAGGCCCTAAAATATCTAATTTTCCATCATTATCAATATCTTCCTTATGCTTTACATCATCATCATATAAAATATGAGAACCTATATTTGCGGTTACGTACTTATTAATGGTTAAGTCAAAATTCAATTCCCAATCAAAATCAACATTACCATAATTATTTAAATAATCAGAATATATAGCCAATTTATTTGCCATTTGAATATTTGTCATAATTTCTGTTTTCCATTCTCCTGTAGCCAACATTCCAAACTCCATTTTCACTCGTTCACCTTCTTCAATTAATACACCTTCAACATTATACGTTGCTGCTCGAACACCAAATGAACCTTCAGCAGCCAAACGTTTATCAAATACAAAAGTTGTTTTATTTGTTAGTGGCGACAAATACAATTTAAAATTATTCGCTTTATCAGAGTACTCAGAG
>JAGPIQ010000063.1 GCA_018054895.1 Lutibacter sp.
TACGACTTCTATATTTTTAGAAAGTGCTTATTTTAATTCTGTTGCAGTTAGAAAAACAGCGAAAAGACACGCGTTAAATACAGATGCTTCTTTTAGGTTTGAAAGAGGAATAGACCCAAATATTACGGAATATGCTTTAAAACGCGCTGCTAATTTAATTTTAGAAGTTGCAGGAGGTAAAGTCTCTTCGGATCTGGTTGATTTACGTGCAACTAAAATTGAAGATAATCAAGTGTTTCTTTCTTTTGAAAAAATGAATAGAATTATTGGAGCTGAAATAGATAGGGAAACAGTAAAAAATATTTTAGCCTCTTTAGATATTAAATTTACAAGTGTTACTGAAGCAGGAATGGGATTGACAATTCCAGCATACAGGGTTGATGTAACTCGTGAAGCTGACGTTATTGAAGAAATATTACGCGTGTATGGATATAATAATGTAGCATTTTCACACAAATTAAACACCTCAATTTCTCACTCTGATTTTGATGATGTAAAGATTGAAAACATATTGGCAAACCAATTAACAGCTCAAGGGTTTAATGAAACAATGGCGAATAGTTTAACGAAAGCTGAGTATGTTTCTTTATCAGAAGTGTTGAATGAAAGTCAAAATGTAGTGATGCTAAATCCTTTAAGTAATGATTTAGGTGTTATGCGTCAATCATTATTATTCAGTGGTTTAGAATCTGTTATTTATAATATAAATAGAAAAAACAGCTCGTTAAAGTTTTTTGAATTTGGAAAAACATACCACAATTTTGAAAGTGGGTATAGCGAACAAAAACATTTAACACTATTTGTTTCGGGGAATAGAACTAAGGAGCGTTGGAATACTCCTGTGAAATCTTCTGATTTCTTTTATTTAAAAGGAATTGTGAATTCATTATTAGAACGATTAGGAATAAAAAACATAAAAACTTCACCAACTAAAAACGATATTTTTTCTGAAGGGATTACATTGAGTTTAGGGAAAATTAAATTAGTGGATTTAGGAGTTGTTAAAAAAAGTATTTTAAAAGAATTCGGAATTAAACAAGAAGTTTTATTTGCAGATTTTAATTGGGAAAACTTAGTTAAAGTAGGAGGTAATAAGTCGCAAGTTAAAGTTTCTGAATTAACTAAATTTCCTTCTGTAAAAAGAGATTTTGCATTGCTTTTAGATAAAGAAGTTACTTTTAATGAAATTTATAATCTTGCTTTTCAAGCTGAAAAAATAGTATTGAAAGATGTTGATTTGTTTGATGTTTATGAAGGAGATAACTTAGATGAAGGTAAAAAATCGTATGCCATTAGTTTCTTATTACAAGATGAAACTAAAACATTAACAGATGTACAAATTGATAAAATAATGCAAAAACTACAACAAACATTTGAAAAAAATGTGGGTGCTACGTTGCGTTAAGTTGTATTGAAAATAGTTGAAAGGCTGTTTAAAGAATAAAATTTTAGTCAACCTGAATTTATTTCAGGTTCTCATAATGATTGGTTAGCAATATGATGAGATGCTGAATCAAGTTCAGCATGACGAGTTTAGACACTTTTCAAACAGCTTTTTTATGTCTTTAATATTGAATACCCAATTTAATAAAATCTTCATAACATTCGTAAAACTCTTCAAATTGGTGCATGGCTTGATTGAAAAATTCATAGCAAGCTTGCCAAGTGTTTTTATCATGAATGTTAAAATCACCATTAAACTTCACATAAACTCTGTGAATTATTTTGCCTGTTTCGAGAATGTATACTTCATCAAAAATGACGTCAGGTAGAAAATCTTCGACTAAAATATTTTGTAATTCAAGTATTTGACCGTAAAGTAATTCATTTTTAGTTCTGTCAAACGATTCGATATCCAAACAAACCAATGCTTGTTTTTTATCCGCAACAAATTTAAAACTGAAATCTTTAATTTTAGTATTGTACAACAACCATTTACGTGGAAATGATTTCCCAAAACTGGTCCAAAACTCTTTTCGTAATTGTGCAGATTCTTCTTTACTGAACATTGTTGATTTGTGTAAAAGTTTAAAGGTTTAATTGTTTTAACCTTAAATCGAATATTTATTTTGACCTGATAAACTAGCAGATACTTTTTTTATTCAAGAATAAATATTTATCCGTGAATTGTTTCTTTAGTTCCTAAATTTCCCATTATTTCTGCTTCAAACACCAATAATTCTTGCCATTTTTTATCTACTTCTGTTCTATCTCCATAGGTTCTTGCGAAATTTAAAAACAAGGTATAATGGTTGGCTTCAGAAACCATTAAATCTCTGTAAAACTTTGCTAAATCTTTATCTTGAATGTTTTCTGAAAGCAATCTAAATCGTTCGCAACTTCTAGCTTCAATTAAAGCAGCGTACATTAACCGATGTGTTAATTGCGTAGTTCTGCTGCCTCCTTTAGGAAAAAATTTCAACAAAGCATTTACATATTCATCCTTTCTGTCGTGTCCTAGTTTTATGTTTCTTTTTAATAGTCGTTCGTGAACTAATTTAAAATGAGTCATTTCTTCTTTAACCAAAGCAACCATTTCAGTTACAAGGTCTGAATATTCCGGAAAACTCATAATTAATGAATTGGCTGTTGAAGCTGCTTTTAATTCACAATGCGCGTGATCAATTAAAATTTCATCAATATTTTTTTCTGCGATATTCACCCAGCGAGGGTCGGTTGGAAGTTTTAGTCCTAGCATTTTAATTGGTTTTTAATATTTGTTTTTAGAAATCTAAATTAAATGTTCTTTTTAAGACTTCTAAATTATTATTTTTTTCTTTTAATTTAAGATACTTTTCCTGAGGAGTATAGGCATACTTTACCGTTTCTTCTTCATTTAAATCAACTACAATATCAACATTATAATTATTTAATTTTTCTCTAATATAACGTAAAAATGGAGGTTTTATACCTTCAAATTGGTCACGCATTAATGAATTTGGTAACTCAAAATGAATAATTTTGTTTTTTACTGTTGGTTTGTTAATTCCTAAAATAGATGCTAATATTTTTTTACCATCATTTAAAAGTAACTTTATATAAGTATCCCAAATAGTAACAATATCGGCTTCTGTAAAATCGTCTGTTGGTAATCCATCAACAACCTCCATTTCTACTTCAATTTCTTCAATTACTTTTTTTTCTTCAATACTTTTTAAAGAAAATGCAGAACGACGACGTGGTGCTCCAGATAAGATAACAGGTTTTGCTTCTTTAATTGGAGTGGTATCAATTACCGTTGGTTTGGAAACTTCCTTTTTTACAACTGGAATTTCAATAGTTTTTGCTCTTTTTCGTGTCGTTTTAAAAACAACAGAGGCAATTATGAATGGTTTGCTATTTTTTTTTTCTCCATCGAAAGTGATAGAGGCTAATTGCATTAAAGTTAGTTCAACTAATAATCGCTGATTTTTACTGCTTTTATATTTCAGATCACATTCGTTGGCTAGGTCAATAGCTTGTAACAAAAATCGAATGTCGCATTTTTGTGATTGCTCCAAATAATTCTTTTTGGCATTGTCACCAACTTCTAATAAATCAATGGTTATTTTATCCTTGGCAACTAATAAATCTCTAAAATGTGATGCCAAACCACCAATAAAATGAAGGCCTTCAAAACCTTTCGATAAAATAGTATTGAAATGAACTAAAACTTCAGGTATTTTATTTTCTAATAATAAATCAGTCGCTGTAAAATATTCATCGTAATCTAATACGTTTAAATTTTCAGTAACTGCTTTTCGTGTTAATTTATTTCCTGAGAAACTGACTACACGGTCGAAAATAGATAAAGCATCGCGCATAGCACCATCTGCCTTTTGAGCAATAATGTGCAAAGCATCATCTTCGGCTTCAATATTTTCTTCTTTTGCTATTTTTTCTAAATATTTTTTGGCATCGGAAACTCCAATTCTCTTAAAATCGAAAATTTGACAACGCGATAAAATAGTTGGAATAATTTTATGCTTTTCAGTAGTTGCTAAAATAAAAATAGCATGTTTTGGGGGCTCTTCTAATGTTTTTAAAAAAGCATTAAAAGCCGCTTGAGATAACATGTGAACCTCATCAATAATATATACTTTATATTTTCCTGTTTGAGGAGGAATACGAACCTGATCGGTTAAACTTCGAATATCGTCAACAGAGTTATTGGAGGCTGCATCTAATTCAAAAATATTAAATGCAAAATCTTCATCTAATTCAGTTGAAGTGGTTGTGTTTTCATTAATTTTTTTAGCTAAAATACGTGCACACGTTGTTTTACCAACTCCACGAGGCCCCGTAAACAATAAGGCTTGCGCCAAATGATTGTTTTTTATAGCATTTTCAAGCGTGTTTGTAATTGCTTGTTGCCCAACAACTTCCTCAAAGGTTTGAGGTCTGTATTTTCGAGCTGATACTATAAAATGTTCCATTGGTACTAATTAGGTTAGTTGCAAAAATAGGAAAACAAATGGTAATTTTCATCTTAAATTCATAAAAAAACAGGATTCAAAAAGTAGTATTTAAAAACCTAAATCGATATAATATTAATTATTCACTTTTAATAATATTGTTATCTTTTTTACCTTTAAAATTGACGGGGTATAAGTCTATTCCTCTTTTATCAGCAACTTTTAAAATAAATGGAATTAATAACGTAGCGCCAGGAATTAACATAAACGGAATTCCAATTCCAACTTTTTTAAGAATGTCGTACACACGTATTTTTAAGTGTAATTCTTCTTCTTTGGTAATTTTTTCTTTGGTCACAGATTTTAAAATAATCCGTCTTGTTTCTTTGGAATCTGTAGCTTCACTTTTTATTCCATCTATAAAAAAAACAAAAGCTGTAACAGTTTTGTCTTTGTTGCTTTTAAGAAATGAAGAAAATTCTTTGGTGTTATTATTTTCAAAAATCGATACGTCGAATTTTAATAACGGTTTCTTTTCTTCCATAAATGAGTAAGTCGTATTTTAGACTGTGCAAAAATACGACTTAATTCAGATTAATTTGTTATTAAAATGTGATGCTATTTTAAAATTTCTTCAATAGTATTTAAAGTTTCTTTTGAAAAATGTAAATTATTCAGCGATTTAATACTATCCAGTAATTGTTCAGGTTTACTTGCGCCAACAAGTATTGATGTAATGCGCTCATCTTTAAGTAACCACGCAATAGCCATTTGCGCTAAACTTTGTCCTCGGTCTAAAGCAATTGCATTCAATTTTGTTATTTTTTCAATTAAAGCATCGTCAAATTGAGAGGTGTTTAAATAACGGGCATCTTTTACAGCACGTGAATCTGCAGGGAAACCGTGTAAATATTTATTGGTTAAAATTCCTTGTTTCAAAGGGGAAAAAGCAATTCCACCAACACCTTCGTTTTCTAAAACATCCAATAATCCATCTTCAACCCATCTGTCCATCATATTATAACGCGGTTGATGAATTAAACAAGGAGTTCCTAAATCTTTCAAAATTTTGAAAGCTTTTAAAGCATCTTCAGCACCATAATTTGAAATTCCAACATACAATGCTTTTCCTTGACGAACAATATGGTCTAAAGCACCCATAGTTTCTTCTAATGGAGTATCAGGATCTGGACGATGGTGATAAAAAATATCTACATAATCCATTTTCATCCTTTTTAAGCTTTGGTTTAGGCTAGAAATTAAGTATTTACGAGAGCCTAAATTGCCATAAGGACCAGGCCACATATCGTAACCAGCTTTTGATGAAATAATTAATTCATCTCTATATTGCTTAAAGTCTCTATTGAAAATGGTTCCGAAAGTACTTTCTGCAGCACCATAAGGAGGTCCATAATTATTGGCTAAATCAAAATGTGTAATTCCATTGTCAAATGCACATTTTAAAATGTTTCTGGAGTTTTCGAAATTATCCGTAAACCCAAAATTATGCCATAAACCTAATGATATAGCTGGTAATAATAATCCACTTTTACCAGTTCTGCGGTATACCATATTGGTATATCGCTGCTCATTTGCAGTATACGAAAGTTCGCTAGGAACGTTAAAATTTGTATTCATAAAAACTACTATTTAATGCAACATTATTATTTTGTGTGAAATTAATTAAAAATTGTAACAATAGTAATTAGATGTAATTAAATTCCCGAAAAATATATTTTAACTTATGTATAATCACTTTTATAAAATTGAAACTAGAATCGTTACCTGTTCAATCTTATAAATTGTATAACTATATCAAATAGAAACATAAACAAAATTCATTTATACAAAACCTCTGATAAAAAAAAACTTCAATATTTAAAAAATTAAAATGATAGTAGCACTTAGGAAGTAGTATTTGATAAATAAGCTATTAATTGCTGTGGATTTTCAAGATAATTAAACATAGGTTCGTTTTTAAAATCTTCAGCAAAACTTGGGTTTCCAGCAAATAGAAGTGGCATATTATATTGTTTAATGGTTTTTATAAAATATGCTGTAAAATGTTGATTTCTAGGAATGGTTAACATGGTTAACAATAATTTTGCGTTTGTTTTAAGAAGTACATCTTGAATGTTTTCAATTGGAGTTCGTTGCCCTAAGTAAATACAGTTCCATCCAAAGTCTTTAATTATAAATTGAGAAAGTAACAATCCAAGTTCATGATCTTCCCCTTCCATAAGAAATAAAAGTGCCGATGGATTACTTTTTAATGGAAGTTGAACCATATCAATGGCTGAAAGAATTTTTTGCCGGATTAAATTAGACATAAAGTGTTCTTGAGATGGAATGGCTTTGTTTGTTCCCCACAAAACACCTACGTGGTTTAAGAAAGGATAAATTAAATGTGTAACAGTATGTAGAACGCCTTTTCTTAAAATGCTACGTTGGTAAATTAAATTAAAAGATTCCTCGTCATAATCAACCATAGCAGCTGTTAAAGCATATATTTCTTCCGAATTAGTATCATTAGAAGTATTTAGAATCTTTATTACATTGTTCTGTATTTCGGCATCCTGCATATTATTTATTTTGGAAATTCGAAAACCATTTTTTGTAAGTATTGATATGTTCAATAATTTTTTTAATTGATCATCCGTATAATATCTAATATTGGTTTCAGAGCGATGCGCTTTTAGGATATCATATCTTCTTTCCCAAATTCGCAATGTGTGTGCGTTTATTCCTGTTAATGTTTCAACTTGGGTCATTGAGTACGTATCCATATGTAGTTTTTTAAGGGTTAAGTTGAGACAAAGGTGTGTGTATTTCTCGGTTTAACCAAACATTTTTGTTAGAAAAAACAAAAATGTCTAATAAAAATTATTAAAAACTTGTACAATAATTAAAAATATTCATATATTTGTCTAACTATTAACTTAAAAATATTAAACAATGAAGAAATTTATTTTACTTTCGTTCTTATTTATCTCAACATCAATTGTATTTACATCATGTGATGATGACGATGATATAAAAATTATTGCTCCAACAATGGATATTGTTGAAATAGCCCAAGCCAATGGGTTTACATCATTAGCTGCTGCGTTAACTCGAGCAGAGTTAGTAGGAGCACTTCAAGGCTCAGGAAAATTTACGGTGTTTGCTCCAACAAATGCTGCTTTTGAAAATTTATTAAGTGCTATTGGACAAACAAGTATAGATGATGTTCCTGTAGAAGTTTTAAAACAAATTTTATTGTACCACGTTGTACAAGGTGAAGTTCCATCAAACATGGTAAAAGCAGGAAATGTTGAAACTTTGAATGGTGAAGATATAATGCTTTCTACAACCGGAGGAATTAAAGTAAATACAGCTAGTGTAATAAAACCATTTGATGTAGCTGCCACAAACGGAATAATTCATACTATTAATGAAGTATTAGTACCGCCAACTATGGTTCCTTTTGTAAACTCCGTATTGGAACCTGCATATTTTAATAAGAATTTTACAACATTGATAGCAGCAGCAGTAAAAGCAAATGTTGTAAGTGTTTTGTTAGATACACCTAATTTAACAATTTTTGCCCCAAGTAACGATGCTTTTGCAGCTTCAGGAATTGATATTACTGCACTTTCAAGCGAAACTTTAGCGAGTGTTTTAACGTATCATGTAGTTGGAACAAAAGTTTTAGCTAGTGCAATACCTGCAAATGCAACAACAGTAAATGGTGCTAAACTAGATTTTTCATTAGTGGCCTCAGGAAATTTTATTAATGGAAACACTAAAATTGTAGCTACAGATATTGAATCAGGTAGTGGAGTGGTACATGTAATTGATAAAGTATTATTACCCCCAACAGGAACTATAGTTGAAACAGCTGTTGAATTAGCAAAATCAGGGGAATTTACATCTTTAGTTGCAGCATTAACAAGAACAGCTAATGAAGGAACTCCTGCACAAAATTTAATAACCGTTTTAAGTGGTACGGGGCCATTTACAGTTTTTGCTCCAACAAATGCCGCTTTTAAAGCATTATTAGATAGCAATGAAGCTTGGAATACATTAAATGATATTCCTTTAGCTACTTTAGTGGCAGTTTTAACATATCACGTGGTTCCGGCAAAAGCATATGATAAAGATATTGCAGGTGCTTTAAATGCAAGTAACCAATTGCCTACTGCTAATGGAAAAGCAATAACAATTGATCTTTCAACCCTAAAAATTAATAACAGCGCTGCTATAATTTCTGTAAATACAAATGCTTCAAACGGAGTAATACATGTTATAGATAAGGTGTTATTACCATAATTAAATTATTTTTTTTCATTTAATTCTGTTACAAGGAAAATTCTTTAGAGAGTTTTCCTTGTTTCATTTTAAGTAATTTTATAAAACGAAAAATTGTTGCTATTGAATAATTTTTAATTTTTTATCTTTATTTTTTAAATCTAATTTTAAATGTATTGATATTTATATAGAATTAAATCTAATTTCATACGTTATTGTATGATAACAAAATACAATTTATGTTTTCGAAATTTAAAAAATCCCCTATTTTAAAATATATACTTTTTCTAATAATAGGAACTTTAAGTCTTTTAGCGCTATTTTTTACGTTGGTGTATGTTGGCAGTTTTGGGAAAATTCCGAACAAAGAAAATTTACAATCTATTCAAAATGATGAAGCTTCCTTAGTTTATTCATCAGACACTATAATAATTGGAAAATACTTTGACAAAAACAGAACTAATATTACTATTTCAGAATTACCACTTCATTTAAAAAATGCTTTAATAGCTACAGAAGATAAACGTTTTTTTGAACACAAGGGTGTTGATATTCAGAGTTATTTTAGAGTTTTTGTAAAAAGTATTTTGTTACAACAGTCAAGTGGTGGAGGAAGTACGCTTACCCAGCAATTAGCAAAAAATTTATTTGGAAGACAGCAATATAAAATGCTGAGTTTGCCAATTCAAAAAATAAAAGAAATTGTGATTGCTTCAAGATTAGAAACCATTTACTCGAAGGAAGAGTTGCTTATTTTGTATTTAAACACAGTTCCTTTTGGTGAAAATGTGTTTGGAATTGAAGCTGCTGCTAACCGTTATTTTAATAAAACAACTCAGAATTTAACTATTGAAGAAGCAGCTGTTTTGGTAGGAATGTTAAAAGCTACGACTAATTTCAATCCGCGTTTGTACCCTGAAAAATCGTTAGAACGAAGAAATTTAGTGCTTAAATTAATGAGTTCAGAAGGTTATTTGACTGCTATTCATTTAGATAGTTTAATAAAATCTCCAATTCAACTTGACTATGAAAATATGGAAATAGAACCTCCTGCAGGTTACTTTGTTAATGAAGTCAAAAAACAAACGAAAACAATTCTGAATACTATTGAAAAAAATACAGGTAAAAAATATTTATTGGAAAAAGATGGGTTAAAAATATATACCACTTTAAATATGGAACTGCAAAAAATAGCTAAAAAAGCTGTAAAAAACCATTTAAAAAAAATGCAGCCATTGTTAGATGCTGAATTAAATAATTCGAATTTTAAAAAGAATTGGCTTAAAAATCAGCAAAAAAAGTCGAATTTAAATTCAAATGATTTAGTTGAAAGACCCGTTGAGTTATTTGATTGGGATGAAATAAAAGTAAAAAAAATGAGTCGCTTAGATAGTTTGTGGCATTACTATAAAATGTTGCATTCGGCAGTGTTAATAACCAATCCTAAAAATGGAACTGTTTTAAGCTATATAGGTGGAAATAATTTCAGAAAATTACCTTTTAATATGGTAGAATCTCACCGGCAAATTGCTTCTGCTTTTAAACCCATTTTATATGCGACTGCTTTAGAATATAGACTTTCTCCTGACACTTATCTTGAAAATACGGAGAAAGAGTATCCTGAATTTGAAAATTGGAAACCTCAAAACTTTGATTATCAATCGACTCCAAATCAAAAAGTAGCATTGTGGTACGCGTTAACAAATTCAATGAATTTACCAACGGTAGATTTGTATTTTAAAGTAGCACCTGAAAATTTATTTCAAACAATGAGAGATTTGGAATTTCCTTCTGTAAAAACGTTAACACCTTCCATGGCTTTGGGAACGTTGGATATTTCATTAAAAGAAATTGTAAAAGCATACGGTACTTTTGCTAATAAGGGAATTATGAATTCCTTGGTGTTGATTGAGAAAATAGAAGATAAAAACGGAAATATAGTGTATGAAAATAAGGAACTGAAATCAAAAAAAGTATTTAGTGAACAAACTTCTGAAAATATAACAGCTATTTTACAAAATGCTATAAATGAGGGTACTGGTACAAAAATAAGGTCTCAATTTGGAATAAAGTCGGATGTGGCAGGTAAAACAGGAACGGCACAAAACTATTCAAATGCTTGGTTTGTGGCTTATACGCCCAATTTAGTAATTGGTACTTGGGTAGGAGCAGCTACACCTAATGTTCATTTTAGCAGTGGAAAAGGTTCTGGTTCTTCCTTGGCTTTACCCATTTCAGGGGCTATATTTCAACAAATAGAAAATAGTAAAATGTTGAAAAATAATTATTTAACCCCATTTGAAATTTCAGAAGACACCTATTCGTATTTAGCAACAGAACCTTTTCAAGAAGTTGGAGTAGAAGGTTTTTTTAAGCGATTATTTAATTTTAAACTTTTTAAGAATAAAAAGGACAATTCAAAAAAGAGGAATCGTTAATTGCTACTTTTTATAAGGCATGCCTTTTTCAGCAGCAAAAACTTCAGCAACGGCTGCGTTATAGTTTTTTAAACTTCCAGCTTTTTTAATTTTTTTGTAGGTTTTTTGTGGATTCGAAAACTGGTTTGAAAAATATTCCCAATAACTCGCCATTTTTAATAATAAATGATGATCACCTGATAAAGCATTGGCGTATTCCGCTAAAATAGTATCGTGAAAGTCTTTTAAAACCTCCAATTTATTTATAGGATACTCGTTTGAATTATTTTTAATCATACTTGGTAAAAAAGGATCTGCAATCAGCCCACGCCCAATTAACCAAGTATCAATAGCAGGAAAACGTTGTTGTAATTCCTTAAATTTAGCCACCGAAGTAATATCTCCATTATAAAAAATAGGTTGTTTCGCAGTTTCTAAACATTTTTCAAAAGCATTTAAATCGACACCACCTTTGTATAATTGCTTTCCAATACGCGCGTGAATGGCAATGTTTTTCAATGGATATTTTTCTAAAATAGGGAAGACATCCAAAATTTCTTCAGCATGTTCATATCCCATACGCATTTTCATAGAAACTGTAATATCGGATTCTTGATGCACTTTGTGTAAAATTTCATCAATTTTTGGAGCATCACAAATCAATCCAGAGCCTAAACCACGTTTTGTAACCATTGGGTATGGGCAACCTAAATTCCAGTTTAATTCAGAATAACCTAAGTTTTTAACATAGTTAGCGACAAATAAAAATTCGTCCGCATCATTGGTTATAATTTGAGGAATTAATTGAGCAACCGTATTGTTTTCAGGCAATAAATCTCGGTGATATGCAGGTTTTATTTCTAAAACACCATTTAGCTTTATGTATGGTGCATAAAAAACATCAATTCCACCAAAATAATGGTTAAAAGCATTTCTAAATCGGAAATCAGTAAAACCTTGTAGAGGCGATGAAATTAACGTAAAACTCATAATTAATATAATATTGGCTGCAAATATAGGAATATCAATTTTCAAATAACTTTTATAAAATAAAAGTTTTATTTTGAAAACGACTTTACAGCTCTTGATGCATAAAAGGCTTAAAATATTTTAATAATAATTCATCTAATTGATTTTGAATAATAGGTTTTGAAATATAATCATTACAACCAGCTTCTAATATTTTTTCTTTATCGCCAACTAAACTATATGCTGTTTGTGCAATTATAAGAACCTTTTTGTTAAATTTTCTAATTTCTTTGGTTGCATCTAGACCACTCATTATTGGCATTTTAACATCCATTAAAATAAAGTCGATAGCATTATTAGTTAAACATAAATCAATAGCCTCTTTTCCATTACTTGCTTCTAAAATTTCATAACAATAGGGCGATATATAATTCTTTATTAGCAATTTAGAAATATCATCATCCTCTACAATTAATGCTTTTAATTTTAGCTTTTGAATTTTAGAAGTATCAATTGTTTCTAATAAATTTAAATTGATATTATTTTCAATACTATTAAAAGGTAGGTAAAAACTAAAGGTACTTCCAGTATTTAAAGTACTTGAAACATTTATTGTACCATTCATCATTTCAATATAGGCCTTACAAATAGATAATCCTAGTCCAGCACCTTGCCGAGCCATTCTATCATTTAAATCCGCTTGAATAAAACGTTCAAAAATAGCATCTAGTCGATCTTTTGGTATTCCGATACCTGTATCTTTTATATAAAAGTGAATCTTAGGTTCTGTATCGTTTTCAATTAATTGATATCCTACATTAACACTTCCTTCATCAGTATATTTAATTGCATTTTTCACAAGGTTTAATAAAATAGCACCAAATTTTTCTTTATCTGTAAATAGGAAACAATCATTTGAATGTAATCCTTTTTCAACAGTTAGAATTAGTCCTTTGGCAGTTGCTTCTGGCATAAAAAAACTATGAATATAATCTAATTGCTCATTTATATTTATTTTTGAAAACTTGGTTTTCATTAAATTAGCTTCAATTTTTGAAATATCAATAATATCATTAATTAAATTCAACATTCGTTCACCACTTTTTTCAATAATTTTAACGTATTGCAACTGTTTTTCAGTTGTTAAATTAGGTGTTTTTAATAAATCTGCAAAACCTAAAATTCCATTCATTGGAGTCCTAATTTCATGACTCATATTCGCTAAAAAAGACGATTTTAATTGTTCATTTTTTTCAGCTTCTTCTTTGGCTCTTATTAATTTTTTTTCTGCATTTTTACGAATAGAAATATCAAATGATGAAATAATAGTAGCGTCAGCACCTAACCATTTTATTTGTTGCGTTTGAATGTCCACCCAAGTAGATTTTCCATTTTTTTTTATAATTTTTAATTCTAATCGAGATTTAGATTTTTTGCTTGAATTATCTGATGTTGAATTTATTAAATATGAAAAATCAGGATGAATAATCGCAGTTATAGGAAGTTTTAATAATTCATCTTGTGAATAATTTGTTATTTTTTCTGCAGCATTATTTGCATAAATAATAGTATCATTTTTATAAATTATAATAGCGGCAGCTGTTGAGTTAGATAAAACACGAAGACTTTTTTCACTTTCTCTAACTGATTTTTCAGCTTTTAATTGTTGCTTAATGGTTATTGCTTGTACTAAACTTTTAGCTAGTAATTGTATAATTGGTTTTAATTCATACACAAAACTCTCTTCAAAAGGTTTTTTTCTTCCAAAAATTAAAAGTCCATAATTTTTTAAGGGGTATGCATAATAATATGTTGATTCTAATTCTAAACTTGAGCAAGGAGCAGATTCATCAGGTAAATTAGTTGCGAAGTAAGATTTTATATCTTGCCATATTGGAAATTTTTTAGCTATAAATGGAATTACTTTAGCATCAGAATATGTTTGATTTTCTTTTTTCAAAACAGCAGCAAAACAACAGTTTAATTTTTTTAAATAAAAAGGGATACATTCTTCTAAAATTGCTTTTTCTTTTAAATCTTTTGTTGATTGAAAAGCCAATTCTAATAATATTTCCGATTGATAATTCTTTTTTACCATATAGCAATTACATTGGTTTTATTATAAATTTCAAGATATGCATCATGATAATTAGCTATTTCACCAATAGATAATATTCCACTAATCTTGGTTTCAGTATTCATTACTTCAATTTCTTTATGAAAATGTGTATCCATAAATAACGCTCTTGAAATGCAGTCTACACAAAAAATAAATTCTTGTTGTATTAAAAAGGTCTGGTTTTCTATGGCTTTATTTTTGGAATCTCTAGCTCCTTTTAATAAAGATTCTATATTCCCATTTAAAACTTCTATATATTCGCCTTCACTAACAGCATCAATAAAATGAATGGAAGTTCCAACCACTTTAAATGGATCTCTTACAATTTTTTCTGCATCCATTTTTGAAATTCCTAAAGGGTACGATTTTGCAATATCAAAAAAATTATGATCCTCAAACTTTTTATTTGAATGCTTTTCTACAATTTCTTTATAAACGGTAAAAGCAGGTTTCCAATTAATACTTATTATTTCATTACCATTGGATTTTGTTACTTTTAAAGGGTTTGAAATAGATTTCCAACCATGAGAAGCACCTATTGCAATATGATGGTGTGCTAAACCAATAACGGATGCATTTCTGTGAAACCCGTTATTGTCAATAATACACGGAAATTGTGTGAAATTAAGAGATCCAGCACCACCTCCTATATATGTTGGAATAGTACCGAAAAAATTATACAAGGATTTTGTTAAATTATTTTTAGTTTTACTTATAGCATCATAAAAAACAAAAAGACCATTTGATACATCGAATGTTTCTATTTCTAATTTTTTAAGCTCTTTGGTGATTATTTTTGGGGAATCAGCTAAATTTATTAATTGTGTATTTAAATGAAATGGTAGTGAAATTATTAAAACACCTGTCTTTTTTCTCGTTCCTTCAAAAATTACCTC
>JAGPIQ010000180.1 GCA_018054895.1 Lutibacter sp.
TTTTTTCACATCCCCAACTTTCAAAAAACTTTACTAACAAACCTAAATCCCTTAGCGGCTGCAAAGATACCACTCTTTATCTCTTCTAAACAAACTTTTTAAACACTTTTTTTAATTTATTTTTACTTAAACACTCAAACCTCTTATTTGTAATGGGTTATAAAGTGTGTTTTATTTTTAATAATAGCCGGATAGCTAAGATATTACTTATTTTTCAACTATGCAATAGCCTATTTAATAAATATTTATTTCTTTTTTGGCTTCGGTGGTGTTATGTCTATTTCACGAGGAGATAGGTTCCGATACGTAAAATTTAACTTTGTAGGCTGGTATTTTAACGTACCATCTAAAAATGCTCGCTGTAAAATATCTTCAATTAAATAGTCTTCTAATACATATTCTGGATCATATTCAGCTTTTAATGACAATTTAAACATACTTGCAGTTGTATTATACCAAAATGCTTTCCACCCACTTCGTACATCTTTTATAATATCATAGGTAGTTTCACCCGTTTGCCTATGTATCAATTTGATTAAAATGCGCCCTTCAGTTCTTGTCAGCTTTTTTAATTGATCTGTAAATTCTCCTTCTAAATAGTTTTGTACTCTAATTGTATATTCTCTTCTTTTACTTCTTGAAGTGATATTCTCTCTTCTTTGGCTCACTACTTCCAACCTATCTGCAGCTAACTTTGCATACGGATATGCTTTTAATACCTTTTTTCGAAACCAGAAATAGTATTGTTTGTCGTAGGATTTCTTGAACTTAATTGTTTTAAGCAACATTACTTCATCCAACTCAATTAACATTGTATCCCCTTCAAAAACTAAATATTGTTCGGACAGCGGAATACTATCTTTAGCTTCCTGAGAAAACATTTGTATACCTATTATATATATACTAATTAAAAGTGCTGTTTTTATACTATTTTTCATAACTCTATATACCATCAAAAAAGATTCCAAAAGTACATTTTTATAAATTCTATTTCAAAAATTGTTTAATTATTTTAAAACGGAAAACTGTACTGAAAATTTTAATGTTCTTAAGTATTTAGTATCTTCGTTCGCTTAATACTATACTATATAATATGAGTAAATCTATTTTAAATAAAAAGTCGTTAGATTTTTTAGAAAAGTACTTAAATAATGCTTCACCTACTGGGTACGAAAGCGAAGGTCAAAAAATATGGATGGAATATTTAAAACCATATGTTGATACGTTTATAACTGATAGTTATGGAACGGCCGTTGGAGTTATAAATCCAGATGCTGAATTTAAGGTAGTAATTGAAGGGCATTCAGATGAAATATCGTGGTATGTGAATTACATTACACCTGAAGGATTTATTTATGTGATTAGAAATGGTGGAAGTGATCACCAAATTGCGCCTTCAAAAATTGTAAATATTCACACCAAAAAAGGCATTGTAAAAGGTGTTTTTGGTTGGCCTGCCATTCACACGAGAGATAAAGGAAAGGAAGAAGCTCCTTCATTAGACAATATATTTATTGATGTAGGTTGTAAAACGAAGGAAGAAGTTGAAAATTTAGGAGTTCATGTTGGTTGTGTGATTACATATCCAGATGAATTTTTTATTTTAAACGAAAACAACTTTGTATGTAGAGCTATTGACAACAGAATTGGTGGTTTTATGATTGCTGAAGTTGCTCGTTTATTAAAAGAAAACAAGAAAGAATTGCCTTTTGGATTATATATCACAAATTCGGTTCAAGAAGAAATAGGTTTACGAGGTGCAGAAATGATTACGCATACTATTAAACCAAATGTTGCGATAGTTACAGATGTTTGTCATGACACCAATACTCCAATGATTGATAAAAAGAAGGAAGGTGATACAGCTTGTGGAAAAGGACCTGTAATAAGTTACGCTCCTGCAATTCAAAATAATTTAAGAGAATTGATACTTGAAACTGCGGAAGAAAAGAAAATTCCTTTCCAACGACATGCTTCATCAAGAGCAACTGGAACAGATACGGATGCTTTTGCGTATAGTAACGGTGGAGTTCCATCAGCATTAATTAGTTTAGCTTTGCGTTATATGCATACAACTGTTGAAATGGTTTCAAAAGAGGATGTAGAAAATGTGATTCAACTAATTTATGAAACGCTTTTAAAAATAGATCCTAAGAAGGGTTTTAGTTATTTTAAATAATATATAAAGGCAGCTTCGGCTGTCTTTATTTTTTAGTTATGGATGAATTTATAGACATATTAAATGATACTGGCGAAGTTTCTGGAAAAACGTGCTTAAAATCCGAAGCTCATAAAAAAGGGTTGCTTCACGCAAGTGTACATATTTGGATGTATGATTCCAATAAAAATGTTTTAATTCAGCAGCGCGCTATTGATAAAGATGTATTTCCAAATTTATGGGATATTTCTGTGGCTGGGCATATTTCTGCTGGAGAACATCCATTGGATGCTGCGGTACGAGAAATTGCGGAAGAAATTGGATTGCATATTCATGAAACTCAACTTCAATTTATAGGAACGTGGAAAAAGAAGGTGGAACACTCAACAACATTAATTGATAATGAACTTCACCATATATATATGTGTGAAATAGATATTGATATTTCGACTTTAAAAATTCAGAAAGAAGAAGTTGCTTCTATAAAAACAATTAGCATAACCGATTTAATAACTGAAGTTCATTCAGAAAAGAATAATTTTGTACCACACGGAACCGATTACTATAATTTTGTTTTAAACACCATTAAAAAATAGCCTTCAAAACATTTATGAAAAACACCATTTCAGAACGTATTTATGATTTTTTAAAGGACTACCCTCCTTTTAATTTGATTTCAAAAGAAACATTAACCGAAATTTCCAGAAAAATTGAAATTCAATATTTCGAAAAAGATCAAATTATTTTCGATCAAAATGATGCCCCTCACGAACACTTTTATATAATTCACGAAGGTGCTGTAAGATTGTATAGTTTTATTGATGACCTAAAGCACAATTTGGACATTTGTGATGAAGGTGATTTATTTGGCTTGCGACCATTAATTATGCAAGAAAACTATTTAATGGGTGCTGCTGCAAATGAAGAAACTATTTTATATGGAATTCCTATTGAACTTTTTAAAGGAATTATTTTAAATTACCCAAAGGTTAGCCAGTTTTTAATTGCCAGTTTTGCAACAAATACAAGAGATCCGTTTACTGAAAAACATAAGGGGAAATTATTTGCCAACATTCCTTCGGTGCAAAAAATACAGAATAATTATGCTGAAACACAATCTGCAAAGTATAGCAAAAACCCGATAACTTGTACAGCTACTACTACAATTCATGAAGCGTGTAAAACAATGACAGCACATATTATTAACTCCATAATTATTGCTGAAGACAATATTCCATTAGGAATTATTACAGATAAAGATATTAGAACTAAAATTGGGACTGGATTATTTTCAATTACGGAACCTGTAAGTAAAATTATGTCGAGTCCTGTAATTACTTTTCCTGAAAAAATTACGGTTGCTGAAGCTCAAATAGCCTTATTAAAACATAAAGTTTCACATATTTGCATTACTAAAGATGGAACAAATCAATCAGAATTAGTGGGGATTTTAGCTGAACACGATTTAAATATTATTCAAGCAAACAATCCTATTATTTTAATTCGTGAAATTAAACACGCCAAAGATGTTGAAACTTTAAAATACATACGTTCAAAAACTTCAGAACTTATTAAAGGTTATTTAGAGCAGGAAATTCCTATTTATTTTATTACTAAAGTTATTTCCGAAATCAATACAGCTATTACAAAACGTATTCTTCGATTAACAATTAAAGAAATGGGTGTTGAACCACCTGTTAAATATACGTGGCTAGCAATGGGAAGTCAAGGAAGAAAAGAACAGCTTTTGATGACCGATCAAGACAATGCGTTGGTTTTTGAAAATGTTGATGAAGCAGATTATGAAAAAGTTAAATCCTATTTTTTAACATTTTCAACAAAAAATACTGAAAAACTAAATAGTGTTGGTTTTGAATATTGCCCCGCAAATATAATGGCTAGTAATCCCGAATGGTGTTTATCTTTAAAAGAATGGAAAGCGCAGTTTAAAGAATGGGTAAAACACCCTACTTCTGATAAAATATTACTGAGTATTATCTTTTTTGATTTTGAATATATTGAAGGAGATAAAGATTTATATCTTGAAATGTCCGACAGTGTGTTTAAATATATTTCAAAAAAACAAACTTTTTTAGGGTTTTTAAGCAAAGCTACTTTAGACAATCCACCTCCACTAGGATTTTTTAAACAGTTTTTAGTGGAACAAGATGGAGAAAACAAAGATCAATTTGATATTAAAAGTAGAGCAATTAGACCATTAATTGATGCCGCTCGAATATTTTCATTACATCATAAC
>JAGPIQ010000064.1 GCA_018054895.1 Lutibacter sp.
TCTTCATTTAAAATACTGTAAACTGCTGGATTTTGAACGTTTGTAGTTGTTGTATTTACTCGGAATACCGCATTTTCAGTTCCTCTATAAAAACCTGTTAAACTAATATTGTTTTTACCAATTTTAGTATCATAGGTAACTTCAACATTGTTTAAGTATTCTGCTTCTAATTCAGGATCTCCAACTTCATATACTTCTAAATGACGACGGTATAAAAACGGCGACATACTTGTAACTGATGGTCTATTCACTCTTCTACTTGCAGCAGCAGTTACATTATCTTTTTCGGAAATTGCATAACTTAAGTGAGCCGAAGGAAAAACGTCTACCTTATTATTTTCATAGGTAGATTTTCCTGTATTGTTGAATAACGACAGGTAATCTGTATTTGTAACATCCATTTGCTGGTCTTGATATTCAGCTCTTAAACCAACAATGTAGTTTAACTTTCCTGCTTTTCCGCTAAAATCAACATACGAAGCATAAACACCTCTATCCAAGTCAATTGAATTATCTAAATTTTTGGTAACAACGGAATTTTGAAATTTAAAATCACCCGCAATATTTACATAATTGGTAATTAATCCAACACCTAAGGTGCTGGTTTCAGATAGTTTTTTTGAAAAATCAGCAGATAAACGGAAACCTTTCAAAGGCGTACTATCTGACAATCCATATTCTTGATTGGTTCGAATGGTAGAACTTGCCATATCTGTAGTAGAATTGTAGTCGTAATTTTTATTGTTTAGCTCTCTATCTAACGAAGAATTTTCATAAGAAGCCGCTATTTTTAAATTACTAGTTTCCGTTAAATCAATAGAATAATCAGCATTAATTGTATGATACTCACCTTTACGAACATCTGTATTTGGGTTGTATACCCAATCTTCTGAAGCCACATCCTTATTCGATTTATCCGCATTTGCATAATAATTATTATACACATAAAATGCTGATCTTCCAGCAGTTCTATTTCCATAGAAATAAGAAAAAGACAATTTATCATTGTTTTTCAAGGCGATATCAATTCCTGCATTTGCTGAATAATATTCGTACCATTCTGGGCGTTCACCTGCTGCATCCATATGAAAATATTCACCTTTTGGATCTTTTACCAACACACGCGCTTCACCAGTTCTATCGCCGTTTACGTTTTTCTTATTGTAATTAATACCACCATAATAAGATACATTATTTTTATTATAAACTACATTTAAACCACCACCATAACGATTGTCGTTTAAGTCATAACCACTGTATTTATCTGTTAAATTTCCCCAAGGCGCTCCACCAATCAAACCATTTGTTGAAATTGACAAACCTTGCTCTCCAACAGTTTTTGTTGAAATATTGATGATTCCACCTTTTCCTTGTGCATCAAAACGAGCCGTTGGAACTGTAATTACATCAATTTTATGAATAGTACTTCCTGAAATTTGAGCTAATAACGTAGAAGCATCAATTTGCGTCGGCTTTCCATTTAAATACACCACAAAGTCTGAAGTTCCTCTTACAGAAACATTTCCGCTTGGATCTACTGAAATTGATGGTAATTTATTTAAAACATCCGCGGCCGTTCCACCTTTTGCTGTTTCAAAATCGCTTGCACTGTATGTTTTTCTATCAATTTTAGTGGTGACCGTTTTATTGGTTCCAGCAACTACCACTTCTTTTAAACTTTCAATAGAAGGTTTTAGTAAAATAGTTCCTAAAGCTTTTGAACTCGCTGTTCCGGTAATTTTTAAGTTCTGAATTTTATGACTTTCATAGCCCATAAATGAAACCTCCACATTATAAGTTCCATTATTAAGATTTGAAATTGAAAATTTTCCTTTTTCATTTGAAGTAATTCCTTGTACTACTTTTGAAGAAAGTACGTCCGTAATTACAACGGTTGCATAAGGAATTTCAACTTTTGAATCATTGTCTAACACCACACCATGTATGCTGCTTTTTTGTGCATAAATTGCTGTAGCGCCAATTATTACAACAATTAAAAATGCGAATATTTTTTTATTCATAAGTAAGTAAGTTTTTGATGTTGCGAATATAAATTAAAAAAAAGCATAATTAGTTAACAACTGTTAACAATACGTTTAATAAGTGATTTAAGTTACATTAAGAACCATTTAAATAAAAAAGCACGAACCAATGTTCGTGCTTTTTTGTAGGTAAATAATTAATTTAAAATATCTTACAACTTAAATTCGGCGTTTAAAAACACAAAGTTTTCGGTTTCTTTACCAACTTGATCAAAGTTAAAACTTTGGTAATTTAGCGCAAATTTTACACCTTTAACTGGCGCATATTGAAAACCAGCTACTATTTGATTTCCATCTCTGGATTCATTCCAAGCAGTTGCCTCACCACTTAATGTATTTGAACTTAACTGATCAAAACGACCAAATACTTCAAATTTTGGACTAAATGTATATGTTGAATAAAATGATAAACCATCTAAATCTTTACCTGTAGCAGCTACATCAAATCGTTCACCATTGTTTAATTGATTAAATTCTGCTCCAAATCGTATCTTTTCTAATTGATAACCAGCAGATAATGAAATATTTAACATTGTTTCTTCTATATCATCTGGCATTGCATCTACGTATATTTTTGTAAATAGTCCTTCAATTGGTCTATACACTAAACTGCTTCCAAAACGTTGATTTCCATTTGTATCTTGTACATTTCGAAAACCTTCCCCATTAAAAATTAAAAAGTTAGCGTCTAATTTTTCACTTAAGGTAAATTTAGCATTTACCCCTAAATCCGCTGAGCTTCCAAAATTAAATTCATCTTGAAATGATTTAAACATATATCTATATCCCCATAAATCCTCTTGATCGTCAAACTGTAAATTGCCTATCATACCCATGCTAATTAATACATTCGGTGCAACTTTCCAGTCTAATTGGGCTATTTTTAAAAAGGCAGTAAAATCGCTTCCAGCATCATTATTACCAACATCAAAAGTAATTTTTGAAGAAATAGTTTCACTGAAGTTATAATTATAGCCAAAATAACTACGGTTCAATTCAAAAGCACTTTTTCGTGTAGCTCCTTTCGTTAAATCTGCATGATAATTCCAAAACACTTTAAAATGGGCATTTCCACTTGGTTTAAATTCATTGCTTTCTTGAGCAACGGAAGAAAATGATACTGTAATAACCGTTAAAATTAAGACTAATTTTTTCATTTGATTACTGTTTTATATTTAGGTAATTTCTATTACCTTATTAAACTTAATTAAAACAAAACACATGCAAACTTCACATTTATTTATTTTGGAAGTAATCAAAAAAGAGAAAATCATATGTCATTTCTAAATTTTTGTATGTATTAGTTTTTGTCGTCGCAAAGAACATATTTATATGTTAACTTATAGTTAAGTACAAGTTATTTAAACACTAAAATTTGCCATTTTAAGCTTTAATAAATACAATATTGAATTAACCAAATTTTTAGTAAAAATGAAAAAAATTATAATTGCCTGAAATAAAGCTAGTTATAGTATTTTTTAAAAAACTTAATGTAAACTTAACGTAAATTAATTCTTACTTAAAGGTAAAGAAAGTAAATTTGAGTATAGTTTTTAAAAGAAAATTAATTTAAAATACATTCATTATGAAAAATATAATTCTGTCCGTAATCCTTTTATTTTGTGTAACTGCTAATGCTCAAAATCCAAAAGTTGAATATAAGAAAGTTGGAAACGACTTGGTAAAAGCTACTTATTATTTTGCAGATAATAATACTATTGTTGAAAGAGAAGGTTTTTTTAATAAAAACGAAAAACTTCAAGGGATGTGGGTTAGTTATGACCAGTTAGGCAACAAAACATCTATAGCTTATTACAACAATGGTAAAAAAGATGGTATTTGGACATACTTTAAAAATGATAAAATTAGCATTGTAACTTACAGTGATAATAAAATTGTAAATGTGGAAGAAAAACCAATTGCTATAAATTAATAAATATAAAGTTCGTAAAAACAAATAAAGGAGCACTTAACGGTGCTCCTTTATTTATTTACAACAAATTTACTTTGTCTTAATCTATTTTTAAGGTCTTTAAAATAGCTTCAATTTCAAACATATAATCTCTTTTATTAACTGACGGAGCATATGTTAAACCCTCAACTACTACTATTCTATTTTTCTTTTTATCAACTACAGAGTAACTTAAAAAAGGACCTGCCATATATTGTCCTTTTACTTCCCATTTCCCTCTAGTTTCAAAGGCTGGTTTCCCATCTAATTGTACATTAAACACATGTGGCGTGTATGCCGCTTCCGTAATCATATGCGAATTTTCTACCTGACCAGGAATGTATTTTTCTCCAATAGAATCGCGTTTAGTTACAATTGCAGTTCCTTTTTCATCATTTTCAGAATTAATTGGGTATGTGTACACTAATAATTCCATACTATTTGCACCGTCTATATGGTATCTAAACCATGCAAAATCACCTGTATCATCAACTTTGTTATAACTTCTTGGTATTTTTATTGAAAACCCTTGCTCTTTAAACGTTTTGATATCCGCAGGATTCCAAGCTTTTTTCAATATATTTCTTTGAACTGTCGCTAAATCAGAATTCTTAAATTCTTCTATAATTTTTTTGCTGTTTTTTGAAATAAGTTCAATTAAATCTGCCTCTGTTTTTCCAATTATGGTTACAATTTTTTGAGGTTCTGCATAAATATTACTACTTATAGTAAAAGAATTTTCATCTCCAATTCCTATGCTTAAAATGTTTCGGGTAGCTCTAAACATACTACCAAAACTTTCAATAGGCACTTGTGATACTTCAAACTGAGTTTCCGGCTGCGGCAGTCCAACAATAGGTTCTGCTAAAAATTTACGAAGTTCATCGCCTAAGGTGCCTTGCCACTCGCTATTTTTAATAACAATAAGCAAGCTATTTATTCTTCCATTTGCTTCTTTTAAAACTTTTTTATCATTTCCTGATCCACAAGAAATAAACAACGTAACGGCAAATAAAACAATGATTATTTTTTTCATATATTAAGTATTTTCAATTTTGTTCCTGGTTTGAGATTACTACCCCAAATATTGTTCCATTTTTTAATATGATCTACAGAAACATTTGAATATTTATTAGCAATACTCCATAAAGAATCTCCAGATCGAACTACATACGTTGAATAATCTGATTTTGAATTACTTGACTTTGATGAGCTAGTACTTGCAACTACTGATGAATTATTTCCTGAATTAATTTTTAATCGCTGACCTACTTGAACATTTGAACCTTTTAAATTATTCCAATGTTTTAAATCCGTTATTGAAACGCTATATTTAGATGCAATTCTACCTAAATAATCACCTCTACGTACAATATATATTTCATTATTAACATTATCAATTTTTGGTGAAATTGGTTTTTCAAGAGCTCCTTTTTGAGCATCAACATATGCATATATCAATTTTTCATTACTTAAAAAATTTCCAATATGCTTTGTAGGTAAAGTTAATACGTACTTCTTATGAGTATCATAAGGTATTACTCCTAATTTATATTGAGGATTTAAAAAAGTCAATACTTCTTTATCAACCTTCAATGTTTCTTTAATTTGGTCAAAAGTCAATCTTCTTTTAACTTGTACTGTATCCGTTTCAAAAAGATTTAAAGCAGTTTCTTTTGCTTTTATATTATGTTCATCGGCATAGTTAAATACGTACATTGTTGCATAAAACAACGGAACATAACTCGCTGTTTCTTTTGGTAAATAGTCTCTTATTTTCCAATAGTTAGTTTCACCACCTGCTCTACGAATTGCTTTATTTACATTTCCTGGGCCAGAATTATAGGCTGCTAAAGCCATATCCCAATCGTTATAGATATTATATAATGTGGAAAGGTATTTACAAGCTGCTTCAGTTGCTTTAAATGGGTCTGAACGCTCATCTACGTATGAAGTAACATCTAAATTGTATAAAATTCCTGTTTGATACATAAATTGCCACAATCCTGTTGCGCCAACTCGTGAAACAGCTGTTGGTTTTAAAGCGGATTCAACAATGGCTAAATATTTTAATTCTAATGGAATATTATACTTTGCTAAATGTTCTTCAAACATTGGGAAAAAATAACGTCCACGTTCCATTACTACTGAAAATAATTTTTTTCTTTTTTGTAGAAAAGACTTTATAATACCTTCTAATTGTGGATTATACTCTACATTAAAAGGTGTCATTTTATCCATTTGAGCCAACCTCTTTTTTAACAATTTAGTTGGTAATTCAACCATTTCAGATTCAAATTCTTCACCTTCGGCAATAGAATAACTTAAAGAATCATTTAACGGTGAATTAATCATTTCGTTAATCCATGCGCTATCAATAACACTAACTTCTTTATGAATATTAAAATTTATAGAGTCTAGTGTTTTTTTAGCAACATAATCATAATCTACAACGACCGATTTTTGTTGCTGAGAGTTCGTGTTTTCTGCTAATTTAACTTGTTGAGAAAAACTAACTTGAGAAGTTAAAATTCCAACTAAGAAAAGAATCTTTTTCATAGGATTAATCTTTTAAAAGTTTAGAAATTTGATCTAAGTTAGGTGCTAAAATAATTTCAATACGTCTATTTTTAGCTTTTCCTTCAGTTGACTTATTAGAATCAACAGGCATATATTCACTTCTTCCTGCTGCCGTAATTTGTGTTGGGCTAACACCTTTTCCTTGTAAAATTCTAACAATTGCAGTAGCACGTTTTACAGATAAATCCCAGTTGTCAATTAATGTTGAACCAGTATAAGGAACATCATCTGTATGTCCTTCAATTAGTACGTTAATATCTTTATTTTGAGCCAATACATTTGCCAATTGCTCTACTGCCGTTTTTCCTTCTGTTCCTACAGCCCAACTTCCTGAATTAAACAATAATTTATTTTCCATAGAAACATAAATTTTTCCGTTTTTATGAACCACTGTTAATCCTTTTCCTTCAAAATTATGCAATGCTTTTGATACGGCATCTTTTAATTGTTGCATTTGCGCTTCTTTTGCATCAATTAAATCTTGCAATTCATCAATTTGTTCTGAACGTTGTTTTAATTCATTTTGAAGTTTTTCTAATCGACTGCTTTCCGCAGCTAATTTTAATTCTTTTGCTTCTAATTCTTTTAATAAATCTTGGTTCTTTTTAGCTTGTTCTGCTAATTGTTTTGAACTTTGATTAGACAATGAATCATACGATTCTTCTAATTTTTTTAATTTACTTTGAAGTGCTGTAAGCTGATTTTCAGTAGCTGTTTTTTGTTTTTCAACTTCGGAAAATTGTGCTTTTAATTGTTCAAAATCGGTTAATAATTTTGCTTTTGAAGCAACTAAATCATCTTTTTCTTTCAACAATTCTAAGTTAGAAGCGTGTAAATTATTATACTTCCCTTCCAATTCTTGATACACTTTTTTTGATACACATGAACTAAGTCCAAGTGATATCAAGGCTAAAAAAACTACTTTTTTAATCATACTTTACTATTTATATTTTTAATCAATTTCTACTACTATTGGGCAATGATCTGAATGTTTTGCCTCTGGCAATATATATGCTCTTTTAATTCTATCTTTTAATGGTTTTGATACCATATGATAATCAATACGCCAACCTTTATTGTTATTTCGTGCGTTTGCTCTGTAGCTCCACCACGAATAATTGTGTGGTTCTTTATTTAAATGTCTAAATGAATCTATAAATCCACTATCAATAAAATTCCCTAACCACGTACGCTCCACAGGTAAAAAACCTGAAGTATTTGCATTTTGCTTTGGATTATGAATGTCAATTTCCGTATGACAAATATTATAATCTCCACAGATTACAATATTAGGGATTTCTTTTGTAAGTTCACTCACATATTGCTGAAATTGAGCCATATATGATAATTTAAATTCCAACCGATCATCATTAGTACCTGAAGGCAGGTACAAACTCATTACTGAAAACTCATCAAAATCTACACGTAAATTACGACCTTCAAAATCCATTGACTCTATACCAGTACCATATTCAACGTGATTTGGTTTTATTTTTGATAAAATAGCCACGCTACTATATCCTTTTTTTTGTGCCGAAAACCAGTAATGATATGGATATCCAGCATCTTCAAAAATACCAAGATCTAATTGATCTTTATGCGCTTTTGTTTCTTGAATACAAATGACATCCGGGTTTGCAGCCTTTAACCAATCTATAAATCCTTTTTTTAAAGCGGCTCTAATTCCGTTTACGTTGTATGATATTATCTTCATTTATTACTTACTTTCGTATAAATCTCTTAATTTTCTGCGCATTACTTTATTGGATGCCGTTCGTGGCAATGATTCAATTTTCACCAAATCATATACTTTAAACAACGGATTCAATTGCTTTTTCACGCAATCAATTGCTTTATTCAGTCGTTCAGGCTTTATGAGTCTTGATTCATTTTCAACATAAAAAATCACCAACAAACTTGGTCCACCATATTCAGGTGAAACAGCTATCGCCGCGGATTCTTTGATAAAATCCAAGGTGTTAATTACTGCTTCAATTTGTACTGAACTCACTTTAATTCCGCCTAAATTCATAGCGTCATCCACCCTTCCTCGCACCGCATAATAGCCATTACTCAACAATTCTAATTCATCACCATGTCGTCGTAACACTTTTCCTTCAAATGGTTCTACATCTCTGTAATACACATTGTAATTGTTACGTGTTAATAATGAATTAGATAGCCCCATAATAGGTGGAATTAAAAATAACTCTCCTTTGCTACATTTATTGTGTTCATCATTCAATAAAATAAATTCGCCACCTAATGCTTGTGTAGAAAACACAGCTGCAATATTTGGTTGAACAACCGTACTACAAACATAACCTCCACCAACTTCAGTACCTCCACAGTATTCAATAACAGGTTTATGGTTGGCTAATTTCATTAAATACTCCATATCTGGGACACTTGAAACTTCACCTGTTGAACTCAAACATTTTATTGATTTCCAATTCAAATGCTCCATACATTCGGTATTTCTCCAAATTTTTACAAAACTTGGAATAACTCCTAACATAGTTACTTTTGCATTTTGAACAAATTTTCCAAAATCTACAGAAATTGGAGCTCCATAATACAATGCAATAGTTCCTTTATTAATAAGCGTTGCAAAAACTAGCCAAGGCCCCATCATCCAACCTAAATTAGTTGGCCAACAAACCACATCGCCTTTATGGATATCTTGATGGTAATATCCATCGCTTGCTGCTTTAATTGGCATGGTATGGTTCCAAGGAATTGCCTTTGGCGCACCTGATGTACCTGATGAAAATAGGATTGAAATATACTCTTCTGGACATTGAATTACTGTTGAAAACTCACTATTATCACTTAAAAAACTGGCCCAAAAAATATCTTCATCACGTAATTTAATAGGATTATTAGAAGCTTTTATAACTATTGCTTTTGGTGCCTTTGCCTCTACAACTTTGTAATAAAGTGGTAATTCTTTCCCTGCTCTAACTAAAATATCTTGTGTGAAAATTACTTTCGGATTGGTAATTTGAAGTCGCGATTCAATTTCAATAGCAGTAAAACTATCCGCAATAGTAACTACAGGCATTCCTGCTTTAATTCCAGCTAAATAAATGGCTACAGATTCCATAGTCATAGGCATATCAATCGCTATAAAATCGCCTTTTTGTAAACCTAATTCAATAAGTCCATTTGCAATTTTATTGACTAATTTTTGTAGTTGAAGTTGGGTTACTTTTTGAATTTCTTTTCCTTTTTCTTGAAAAATAACAGCAATAGCAGCATCTTCATTTTGAAAACAGGAATCAACAATATTTAGTTCTGCATTTTTTAACCAATGTGCGTTTTCAACACCATCAGAAACATCTACAATTTTATCATATTTCTTATGGAATTTTATTCCTAAATTTTCTACAGTTTCTGTCCAAAATTCTTCTTTATTATGAACAGACCATTTCCAAAAATCTTGATATTTTTTAAAACCATGTTGTAGCATCATTTTAAAAATATTACTATTTTCTATAACTTCTTTTGTTGGTTTCCAGTAGGGTTTTGTTTCCATTACTTACTTAAAAATCTGGTGTGTCTTCCGACGAATTTAATAAATTATCAGTTGCATTGCTTTCTTTCGAACAATCTACATTGATAGATAAGTTTACAGGTCTTTCAAAAGGAGCTTTACTAACATGTAAATTTTTATCAGCATATAGTTTTTTATAATACAATGCCCAAATTGGCAACGCCATAGTTGCTCCTTGTCCAAACGTAATTCCTTTAAAATGGGTCGCTCTATCTTCACCACCCACCCAAACTCCAGTTGCTAAATTTGGTACAATTCCCATAAACCAACCATCTGATTGATTTTGTGTTGTCCCTGTTTTTCCAGCAATAGGGTTTGTAAATTTATATGGATATCCTGTTACAACATTATCAGGATAACCTCCCCAACCTCCACGTAATCTAATACCTGAACCACCTTCTGTTACACCTTCTAATAAATTGGTAATTACATACGCAGCATCTTCACTTAAAACCTCTTTAGATTCTGGAATAAATTGCTCTAAAACCGTTCCGTTTTTATCTTCAATTCTTAAAATCATCATTTGGTTTATACGTAACCCTTTGTTTGCAAAAGTTGTATACGCTCCCACCATTTCATATAAGGATAAATCAACCGATCCTAATGCAATTGCAGGAACTTCAGGAATATCCGTTTCAATACCCGCACTTTTTGCCAAGGTTACCACATTTTTAGGGTTTGCCATATCAATTAAACGAGCCGTAATAACATTCACAGAATTTGCCAATGCTTTTTTCAAAGTCATTTCACCACCATATTTATTATCGGCATTTTTAGGCGTCCAATCTTGTGGCATATCATATTTTTCCTTTGAAATAGTGTATGGTATATTCGGAAATTTTTGACAAGGTGATAAGTTTAACTGATTGATAGCCGTAGCATATACAAACGGTTTAAAAGTTGAACCAACCTGACGTTTTTGTTGCTTTACAGCATCAAACTGGAAATGCTTGTAGTTAATTCCACCAACCCATGCTTTTACGTGTCCTGTTTGTGGTTCAATAGATAGTAAACCTGAACGTAAAATTTGTTTATAAAACAGAATGGAGTCCTTTGGTGTCATTATCGTATCCAACTCGCCTTTCCAAGTAAACACACGCATTTCTGTTTTTTTATTGAATGAAGACACAATTTCATCCTCCGAAGCTCCATTACTTTTCATTCGAATCCAACGATTTGAGCGTTTCATTGCTTGGTTAACCGTAGTTTCAATTTGACTTTTATCCAAATCGTAAAACGGTGCTGTTTTATTTCTTTTTTGCTCTTTATTAAAAACACGTTGTAAATTTGCCATATGCTCCGCCATTGCTTCCTCTGCATATTGTTGCATTCTGGAATCAATAGTTACATAAATTTTTAACCCATCACGGTGTAAATTGTATTCTGTACCATCTGGTTTTGGATGTTCCTTTATCCATGTTTTCATAAAATCACGTAAATATTCTCTAAAATACGTTGCGGAACCATCACTATGCCCTTCTTTATTGATGTTTAAATTTAAAGGTGTTTTTTGAAGTGAATCTTTTTCGGCTTCTGTTAAAAAATCGTTTTTATACATTTGCCCGAGCACCGTGTTTCTTCTATTTGTCACCAATTCAACTCTTCGTAAAGGGTTGTAAAAAGAAGCATTTTTAAGCATTCCAATTAGCATGGCCGATTCCGCAGGTTTTAAATCAATCGGTTCTTTTCCGAAATAAATACGTGAAGCTGAACGAATACCAACTGCTAAATTTAAAAAATCGTACTTATTTAAGTACATGGTTAGAATTTCTTGTTTCGTATATTGGCGTTCCAATTTAATGGCAATTACATATTCTTTTACTTTTTGAAGAATACGCTCTGGCAAACTTTTAGACCCTTCACCATGAAATAATAATTTTGCTAACTGCTGAGTTATGGTACTTCCTCCACCATCTTTACCCATCATTACAACGGCTCTTACACTCGCCTTAATATCAATACCTGAATGATCGTAAAATCGTTCGTCTTCCGTAGCTATTAATGCGTTGATTAAATTTTCTGGTAAATCTTTAAATTTTACTGGAGTTCGGTTTTCATAGGCATACTTTCCTAAGGTTTTTCCATCCATAGAAATAACTTCCGTAGCCAAATTATTTTCTGGATTCTCTAGTTCTTCAAAGGAGGGTAATGTTCCAAAAACACCCCAAGAAGCGAATAAAAATATTAAAATAATTAAAATTGTTCCGCTTAAAATGGTTAACCAAAACCACTTAATATATTTAGCGAAACCTGTGTTATTTGTTTGTTTTTTTGCCATTATTTAGTGTATTCAATACTTAAACCTACATCTGTAATTCCTGTTAAAGGTTTTTTACCTTCAATATCATTAATTCCTCGTGTAGCATGTTGAATTAAAAATTTAAAATCTCCTGTTTCAGGAAGAACCACGCCTTCTTTAAAAAATAATTTATTTTCCTTTAAATTGGTAAACCCTTTCCCTAACCAATTTCCTTCAGCATCTGTCATTTCATATTCCAAAGTATCCACTAATTTATACCCACTAGGAAACTCTGTTTTTACAATTAAAAACAGTGAACTATATTCATACTTGCTATTATTACGTATGTTTATAAACACATTTTTTTTAGAAATAGTATCTGTATTCAGCACACTAAATTCAATAGGTGAATTTTGTTGCCACTCCATACCTTCAACAGCTTGATATTGGTCGTAGTACTTTTTTTCAGTACAAGACAACAGTATAAAACCAATACTTATTAAAACTACAAACTTATGCATTATCCGTATTTGGGTTAATATCCTTTTTTGGTGGTCTTCTTTTTTTATTCCGTTTCGGTTTCCCTTGATTTCCTTCCGCATTTTGTGCATTCGGAGTATTCGAATTCGGAGTATTTGGGTTTGAATTCGGATTGTTTGGATTCGAATTATTAGGTTTTTTCTTCGGTCTTGGCTTCTTTTTAGGAGCGTTTGGCTGATTGGTTGCATTCCCTTCAGAAGAAGCATTTGGCTGCGCCTTCACATCTACCTGTTGGGCATTCGGATTTACCGGTTTTGGGCCATTTGGTTTTTTCTTGTTTGACTTTCTTTTTTGAAACGGTGCTTTTTTACCTTCTTGATTCGTTGCCTCTACAGGTGTATTTGTTTTTTCATTTTTTGTGCTATTAGGATTTGCAGGTTTTCTTTGCGGTCTTTGCGGACGCGGATTCTCTTGTCTGTTTTCAGTCTTTTGAGAATTGTTTTTTCTGCTCTTCTTCTTTTTCTTCGTTTTAGGAACATCAAACCTATTTAGGCTATCTTGCCCAACTACATTTTCAAATTCTTTAGGGACTTCAATAATTTCAGATTCAAATTCTTCCAAAGAAGAAACTAACTCTTTATTTCTATTAACAGCTATAATTTCCTTTACGTGCTCAACTGTTAATTTGAACCATTTCGCTCTATCTTCACGATAAGTATACCAAAGTAAGCCTTTAAAAATGTCCATTTTTACAAAAACGGCATCCCCTTTTTCAGTTTTTAAAATGGTTTCTTGCTTTGGAAATTCCTTTAAAGCATCTACATACGTATCTAATTCGTAATTTAAACAACACTTTAATTTACCACATTGTCCCGCTAATTTTTGTGGATTTAGTGATAATTGTTGATAACGTGCAGCAGTAGTATTTACTTTACGCAAATCCGTTAACCAAGTGGAACAACACAATTCTCTACCACAAGACCCAACACCACCTAAACGGGCAGCTTCTTGACGCAAACCAACTTGTTTCATTTCAATTCGAACACCAAAAGCACCTGCAAAATCACGTATTAACTGTCGGAAATCTACACGATCATCCGCTGTGTAATAAAACGTTGCTTTATTTCCATCTCCTTGATATTCAACATCAGAAAGTTTCATTTTAAGTCCTAATTTACCTAAAATTTCACGCCCTTTGTACTGAGTGTCGTATTCTTTATTTCTGGCTTCATTCCAAACGTCAATATCTCTTTGAGACGCTTTTCTGTATACTTTTTTTATTTCTTCACTATCTAAAGCAATCCCTTTACGTTTTAACTGGACTTTTATCAATTCACCAGTTAATGAAACGGTTCCAATGTCATGTCCTGGATTTCCTTCCACAGCAATTACATCACCAATTGAAATTGGTAAATTTTCATGATTTTTGAAGAAATGTTTACGTCCATTTTTAAAACGAACTTCCACAATATCCATTGGTTTTTGACCGGCAGGTAACGCCATGTTGGCTAACCAATCGAAAACTGAAAGCTTTCCGCAATCGCCTGTTCCGCAATTACCGTTACTTTTACAACCTTTGGGTACGCCACTTATATCTGAAGAGCAACTATTACAGCTCATATATGTTTAAATTTTTTATCGTTAAGTATTTTTATTATAAAAAATACTGTCTTCACTAATTTGTAAAGATATAATTAAAATTACAACTGTAAAACGTTATTTATAGTTGCTTTACATCAATAATTTTTACTGGGCATGCTTCTTTTGCTTTTATACTTGCATCAAAAATAGTTTCATC
>JAGPIQ010000065.1 GCA_018054895.1 Lutibacter sp.
CGCAGAATCTACAGGAAAACGTGTGGTAGCCACAACCGTTGCTCCTGCACGTAACAACATTAATGTTATATGATACCCAATTTTTAAACGAGACCCCGTTATAATCGCAACTTGACCGGTTAAATCTGCAGTTTGAAAACGTTTTGCATAATTATAATCTCCACAATCAGAACACATTGTATCGTAAAAATGATGTAATTTTGTGAATTCAGCCTTACAAACGTAACAGTTTCTTGGTGATTCTAATTCTAGTTGATTTTCTTTTTTACCCGTTAAATCAATCATAAGTGGAGCAGTAAAAATACTTGCTTCACGTGCACTTCTAATTCCCGTTTCTTTTCGGGCGTGCCTGTCTTTAGCAATCATTTTTCGCTTCTTCGCTTTTTTCACATCCTTTTTTCTTCGAGAAAATTCATCTCTATCAGGACGTGTTAATTGACCTGCAGCTTTTATAAGTGCAATTCTTTTTTCTTCAGAAAGTTCGGATAATTGATTTGTATCAAGTACTAATTTTTCTAAAATAGCAATACAACTATCTATATGTTCTTCACTTACCTTATCTGTCTCATTTTTCATCATAAACCTATGCTTCAAGCTGCAAATATAAGTCAAAATAAATATCTAATTCAGGTCTTTTCTATAATGAACACTAAATTATTTAAAAGTCTTTTTAACAATATACATTTAATAATGTATAGTTCCTTAACTCTTCAAATAAACTAATTTATTGTGGATTTTTAGCCTTTACAGAACCGACTACTAAAAATAGTAAAAAAGCAATAGAAACATAGCTAACATATTTATAAGAACCTAAATTACTAAAGCTAAAACTAAATATGCTTGGCGCAATAGCACTAGCTAAAACCAACATACTCATAACCTTACCTGTTATAGCACCTAAATAATTTCTACCAAAAAAACGAGGCCAAGTTACAGCATTCAACACAGCAAACATTCCGCCCATAAACCCTAAACCTACAATAAGGAAATAAATACCAAATGGTAATGCTAAAAAAAGTAATCCAAATGCAGCAATTATTCCACTCACAATCATCATAAATAAATACAATTGATGTTTTAAATAATCACTTAAAATATTAAATATGGTGGATACAGTTATTGAAATTATTGAAATAGGAATAAAAATTGCTATTGCCTCATTTTGAGTGTAATTTTGTGTGCCAAAAATAGATACAATATGAAATGTAAAGCCTGTAATAAAAAAACTATTGAAACTTAAAATTAAAGCATACATCCAAAATGCTCTTGTTTCTTTTGCCTCAATTAAAGTAAAATCCTTTTCAATTTTAACAGATATATCTTTCTTTTCATTTAAATGAGAAACCCCATCAGGCAATAAATTAAAATTTTCTGGTTTATTTCTATAAAATTGCAAAATAAATACACTGAAAATAAGCAAACTTATTGCGAGAATTTGCCATGTAACTTCCCATCCATTATCATTAATTAACACATTTAAAAATAAAGGTGATGAAGAAAACCCTAATGAAACAGCAACACTCGTAATAGAATTTACTTTTCCTCTATTTTTATGAAACCACATCATAATCATATTTCTAGAAGCCATTGTTAAAACTCCTTGCCCACTAAAACGTATAAAAAAGAAAAGAACAGTGATGACACTAAAAGGAACTATCCAAGATTTAATCTCCAAAACTGATTCTATAAAATCACTAATTCGAACTGAAAATGAACAAAGTAACAAGGAAATCCCTAATAGAATTGCTGCAAAAAAAGCGACATATCTTGCACCATATTTATCAAACCATTTTCCTGCATTTCCTATGACTAATGAACTTAAAAAAGTTCCTATCATATAGGCATTGCTAAACTGATTTCTAGAAAGTCCTAAAGCATCCTTTACTGGATCCGTAAAAACAGAAACTCCTACAGTTTGCCCTGGCATACTAAACCAAACTCCAATGGTTCCAAAAAATAAAACAACATACCCATAGAAAAATGGAATTTTACTTGGATTTATAACTGAAAACTTATTGTGATTTAACATTTATTTATTTACTTTAAAAATATCTATTTGATATGTAAACAGAAGTGCAAATATAATTGAATTAGATTTTATGAGTGCTTAAACAAGCCTTTATTAAGCATCATAAATCCGTTATTTAGTTTGCTTCATAAAATAAAAAAATATTTTTTTATAAGAATTAAACCTTTGTATATTTATATAGTCTTAACAAAGATTTAAAACAAGAAAAAAGTATAAACAATTTAATAAAAAAAATTTATGACTAAAAATGTAGTAAAAGGATTATTGTTCTTAGGAATGTTTTCATTGGCAGTATCAGTTAGCGCACAAGATGGTGAGAAAAAAGCTAAACCAGCTCAAACTCCTGAGAAAATGATGAAAAATTATGATACCGATAAAGATGGATCAATTAGTAAATCTGAGGCAGAAGCTAATAAAAATCAAGGTCTTTTCAAAAAATTTGATAAAGTTGACGGTGATAAAAACGGATCACTTTCTACTGAAGAATTGAAAAAAATGATTGACAAACAAGCTCAAGGAGGAGCTGCTGAAGGTAAAAAAGGTGGTAAAAAAGCCAAAACGAATAGCGAAGAATAATTGTTTTTGAAATTTACTCATAAAAAAAGCCTAGAAAATTCTAGGCTTTTTTGTTATTTTTATTCTTCTGGTGGATATCCGTGTATTTCTTCAAAAACTTGATCAAAAGTTTCCACTAATTGTGCTCTTAATTTTTTGCGATAATCATCATTTAACCAATCAATAAAATTTTTGGTGCTTTTACAAATACATTTTTGATATTGGTCTATTCTATAGCTAATATCATCTCCTAATTGATTCATTAAAATTAAGGCATCATATACATCTTCACTGTTTTCAACACAGATTTTTATATGATGATCTATTGATTTTTTTAAAACTTCTTTCGAAGATTCTCCACTTTGGATAGTATCTACATAGGTTTTTTTAATGTTAAAATGTACATCTTCTGATTTTGCAAATTGAGCTCTTAATTCAGCAGGCATTTCATATCTGAAATTATCTTCTAAATCTTCATCATTAATTAAGTTGTCTAAATAATAATTAGGCGATTTGAATATTTTTTGCCAGTTCAAATCAGAACCCCACATTCCAAATCGATGAAAATTGTTTCCTAAATCTATTACATTAAAGGTCGATTTATCTTTCAAAATACGCGATCCCCTACCAATCATTTGGTAATATAATGTTAATGAACGTGTTGCTCTATTTAAAATAATAGTTTCAACCGTAGGCTCATCAAAACCAGTAGTTAAAATACTAACGGAACTTAAAATGGCATTCGGTGTTTTTTTAAACCAACGCAAAATAAACTCACGTTCCTTTTTTGTTGCTGTATTATCCAAATGCGCTACTGGGTAACCCGCTGCTTTAAATGTATGATATACATTTATAGATGTGTTAATACCATTATTAAATATTAATGTCTTTTTCCCTTTAGAACGCTCTTCATACGCTTCAACCAATTTTGAAAGCATTTCATTATTGGTATACAAATCATCCGAAGATTTTACAGTATAATCTCCATTTGCACCAATAACCAATGATGTTAAACCAACATTGTAGGAATATGGTATTGCTTTTGATAAAAAACCGATTGAAATTAATGATTCTATAGATTCTCCTACAATTAATTCCTCATAATTATCAGTCATAGGTAACTGAATATTAGAGCTTAAAGGTGTTGCTGTAACTCCTAAAAAGAATGAATTAGAGAAGAATTTAAAAATTTTGGTAAACGAGTTGTAATGTGCCTCATCAATAATAACTAAACCAATATCCGAAATATCTAACTTATTATCGTTTAACCTATTATTTAGCGTTTCAACCATTGCCACAAAGCAACTATACAAATGCTGATCGTCTAAATTTGCTTTACTATGAATTACTTTGTTGTCAACACCAAATTCTGTAAGCATTTTTGAAGTTTGCTTACACAACTCAATTCTATGTGTTAAAACAAGAACTTTTTTATTGTGATTACTTAAATATTTTCGAACAATTTCAGAAAATATCACCGTTTTTCCACCACCCGTAGGCAATTGAAAAAGTAAATGATAATCATCTCTTTCTTCATCAAAACGTTGAAATATTTTATTTATCGCCTCTTTTTGATATGAATAAAGATCTTTCCCTGTTTTTGTTTCTTCTAATTCTGAAGTGTTTATTGGCACGTTTTTTATTTTAGTTGTAGCTTACAAAAGTACAACGAATAATAGATTTTTACCTAATTATTTTTAAAAAAAATAGTTTCAAATGGTTTTAATTAGATTGTAACTTCAATAAACTTGATATTCAACTCTTTTTGAATTTCCTGAATTTTATTCACTTCATTCGGTAAAATAAGTGCAATAGAAAAACCTGATTTTCCAGCTCTGGCAGTACGTCCACTTCTGTGTGTGTAATATTCAAGTTGTTCTGGTAATTGATGGTGAATAATAAATGCCAAATTATGAACATCAATTCCACGAGCAGAAACATCTGTTGAAATTAACACTTGTAAAGTCTCATTTTTAAAAGCTCTCATTACTTTTTCACGCTCTTTTTGTTGCATATCACCTTCTAGAGCTTCCACAGAAAATCCTTCTTCTTTCAAAATAGCCGTTAAATTTTGAGTTCCTGCTTTTGTTCTACAAAAAATAATACCTCTATCTGTTTGTCTGTTTTCTAATAATTGGATAATTACATTCGTTTTATCCTTTAATTCTGTTCGTATAAATTGATGTGTAATTTTTGCATTTACCAACGCATTTTTATTCACAGCAACTTTCGGAGCATTATTGTCTATATACGTTTTAATTAATTTTTTAATATCATCAGGCATCGTTGCGGAAAACAACCACGTATTTCTGGATCCACTAGTAAATTTTAAAATATGATTTAAATCCAATTTAAACCCCATATTTAGCATTTCATCCGCTTCATCTAATATTAAGGTGTTTATTTTTTTCAAATCAACTTCTCCTCTATCTATTAAATCAATCAATCTTCCTGGTGTAGCAACAATAATATGCGTTGTTCTTTTTAATGAGTTTATTTGCTTTTCAATTTTTTCACCACCAAACACACCTTCTATAAATATTTTAGCATCAATATGTTTTGTAAACTTAAACAATTGTTTTTTTATCTGCTGCACCAACTCACGTGTTGGAGCTAATATAAGTCCTTGAACTGAAGGAGAGTCAGGATTTATTTTTTGCAATAAAGGAATTCCAAAAGCTGCCGTTTTTCCAGTTCCTGTTTGTGCTAAACCAATAAAATCAGTCTTGGAATTTAATAAAATTGGTATTGTTTTTTCTTGAATTTCAGTTGGTTGCTTAATTCCAAGTTCTTTTAACCCTAAAATAAATTCCTTTTTTACTCCTAATTCTAAAAATGTAGACATATTATATTGCTTTATAAGTTGGCAAATGTACACTAATTAAATTATTTTGTATTTTGAAAATAATTACAAACATTCAAAAATAACTTTATTAAACATTATAAAAACACCCTATTCTGCAATTTTACGTTAATAATTAATACCTTTATCCCATAAAACATAAACCCCAAAACACTATTATTATGAAATCAAAAATAAATTTTTTAGCGGCCTTTTTTATTCTAATCAACATATATTCCTGTGGAGATGAATTAGATGACCTTTTAGAAATAGATGTAGACACCGTACTAATTGAAAATTTCAATGTTCAAATTGAAGCTGGACAAAACAACACATTTAATAAAAGTGAAGTTTTCAATATTAGTAATAAAGACACCGAGAAATACTTAAATAGTGTTAAAAATTTAGCTATAAAAAAGTTAACTTTTAAGTTTGAAAATTTTACTGGAGATCCTGCCGGAATATTAAAAGGTGAATTTTATGCTGATGACATATTGCTTTTAAAGGAAGACATACTTGTAAAAACCGCAAGTGATCAATCAACAATATTCGAAGTTACAAACACAGAACTAATCAATCAAATTGCTACAAAATTGAAAGCTGGAAATAATGTTGCACTAGGAATAAAAGGAACTTCATCTAGCTCTACAGCAATGAATTTTGATGTTGAAGCTACTATTTCTGTAGTACTTACTGCGAATTTAGTAAACTAACATCTAACAAATATTCTACGAAAGCTTATTAATTAATTTTGGTAAGCTTTTTTTTTGAAATAAACTGAAATGAATTATAAACATATTACTTTTGTTGAAATCTATTTTTATGGCAAAGTTTTATTTTAGCACACTATTTTTGTTTTTTTTAATTTCGTGTACATCACCAACGGAATTAGAAAAAGAATTCAATTGTAAATCGAATGATTTAGATAATTTAAAATCATATACCGATTTTAAAAACAACTTCAAATTACAACTACCAACTACTTGGAAAACATCAAAGTTTTATTCAGATGTTGAATCGAATATATACACTGCTGATACTGTAAAAGAGTTGACTTCTACCTATATTTTAAACGCTTCCTATAATTTTGGAGAACTTACTATTAATGCGGAATTGGAGCGAAAAACAGATTCCTTAATTACGGCAAACTCCTTTCAAAAAATAAAATTTGGAAAAGCTACTTTTAAAAACAAACCTGCTTTTTGGTATCTTATCAAAGGCAAAAAAAATGGTTTTCCGTACCAACAATTCAATTTATTGGTAAAAAATTCAAGTGCTGCTTATTTTTCTGCCTATTCTGAAGTTTATGGAGCAGAAAAAATTGAAGAACGAATATGTGAGTCTATTTCAATTTTAGAAAATATTGAATTTTTACAATAATTTAAGAATATTTCATTGTGAATCGGTATTTGAAAGTTTACTTTTGATGAAAAATTATACATAATGCAAAAAATAATAGATCGCTTCGTAAAATATATTAAAATAGATACCCAATCTGACCACGACAACCCAGCATTTCCTAGTACTGAAAAGCAGTGGGATTTAGCTAAAATTTTAGTGGAAGACTTGAAGGAAATTGGAATGAATGATGTAGAATTAGATGATAACTGCTACATTATGGCAACTTTGCCTTCAAATGTAGATTTTGAAGTACCCGTAATTGGGTTTATTGCGCATATTGATACCAGTCCAGATTATACAGGAACCAATGTAAATCCTCAATTTCACCCAAATTATGATGGAAAAGATATTGTATTAAATGCAACCGAAAACATCGTATTATCCCCTAGTTACTTTGATGATTTATTATTATATAAAGGTCAAACATTAATTACAACGGATGGAACTACACTTTTAGGAGCCGATGATAAAGCAGGAGTTACTGAAATTATTTCAGCCATGGAATATTTAATTCAACATCCTGAAATTAAGCACGGTAAAATTCGTATTTGCTTTACTCCTGATGAAGAAGTTGGTAAAGGTGCACATATGTTTGATGTTCCAAAATTTGGTGCTGAATGGGCGTATACGATGGATGGAAGTCAAGTTGGTGAATTAGAATATGAAAACTTCAACGCTGCTGGAGCGAAAGTAACCATTAACGGTAAAATTGTACATCCGGGTTACGCAAAAGGAAAAATGATCAATTCTATGTTAATTGCAAGTGATTTTATTGCTGCATTACCAGCAAATGAAGTTCCTGAAAAAACAGAAGGATACGAAGGATTTTTCCATTTACATACCATAAACGGTGAAGTTGAAAAAACAACCTTAGAATATATTATTAGAGATCACGATTTTAAATTATTTGAAGAGCGAAAAGTAACTTTTCAAAAAGCTGCGGATGCTTTAAATAAAAAATTAGGTTCAAACATAATTGAAGTGGTTATTAAGGATCAATATTTTAATATGCGTGAAAAAATTGAACCAGTAATGCATATTGTAGATATTGCTGAAGAAGCTATGAAACAATTAAATATCAAACCTTTAATTAAAGCAATTCGTGGTGGAACGGATGGTTCTCAACTGTCTTACAAAGGGTTACCTTGTCCAAATATTTTTGCTGGAGGACATAATTTTCACGGACGTTATGAATATATTGCCGCAGAATCCTTACAATTAGCAACGGATGTTATTGTTAAAATTGCTGAACTTACAGCTGAAAGAGCAAAATAAGAACACAATTTTTTTTAAATAAATCAAACCTCGAATAGACATTCGAGGTTTTTGTTTTTATAATATAATTGATTTGGAAATAGAATCATAACAAACCATCGCTCTTATCAAATTTAACAATCTGTTAAATGTTGTTATTTATAAAAATTTGTTTTAAAAACTAAGTTTGGTTTCTTACTTTTGGCACTTCAAAAAAAAGAACGAATGGATACTCAATTATTACTATCTCTTTCCGAAAAATACGGAAGTCCACTTTATGTGTATGATGCTGAAACAATTGCAGCACAATACAACAGAATTACCAATGCTTTTTCTAATGTAAAAAGCTTAAAATTGAATTATGCTGTAAAGGCAAATTCGAACATAAGTGTATTAAAGTTGTTCAAAAAATTTGGATCAGGTATTGACACGGTTTCCATTCAAGAAGTAAAATTAGGATTAGAAGCAGGTTTTGCCCCTACGGATATTATTTTTACGCCAAACGGAGTTTCATTAGAAGAAATTGAAGAAGTCGCTAAATTAGGTGTTCAAATTAATATTGATAATATTTCAATATTAGAACAATTTGGTCACCACTTCCCTTCTATTCCTGTGTGTATTCGTATAAATCCACATATTATGGCTGGTGGAAATAGTAAAATTTCTGTGGGTCATATCGATTCTAAATTTGGAATTTCTATTCACCAATTACCGTTAATTAACCGTGTTGTTGATAATACAGGTATGACAATTAACGGAATTCACACCCATACAGGTTCTGATATTTTAGATATTGATGTGTTTTTAGCGGCTACCGAAATTATTTTAAATATGGCGAAAGATTTTAAAGATCTTGAGTTTATTGATTTAGGAAGTGGGTTTAAAGTACCTTATAAAGAAGGTGATATTTCAACAAATATTGAGGAATTAGGCGAGCGTTTAACAAAACGTTTTAATAAATTTTGTAAAGATTACGGAAAGGATTTAACCTTAATGTTTGAGCCAGGAAAGTTTTTGGTGAGTGAAGCAGGTTACTTTTTAGCAAACGTAAATGTGGTAAAACAAACAACTTCTACCGTTTTTGCAAGTGTTGATAGTGGTTTTAATCATTTGGTTCGCCCAATGATGTATGATTCATACCACCATATTTACAATATTTCTAACCCAACAGGTCGCGAACGCTACTACTCTGTAGTTGGTTATATTTGTGAAACTGATACTTTTGGTGTAAACCGAAGAATTAGTGAAATTAGAGAAGGTGATATTTTGTGCTTCAAAAATGCAGGAGCATATTGTTTCTCCATGTCATCAAACTATAATTCACGTTATAAACCAGCTGAAGTATTAGTTTATGAAGGCAAAGATTATTTGATTCGAAAAGAAGAATCATTTGAAGATTTATTGAAAAATCAAGTTATTATAGATATTGTATAATGAAACGACTCCGGAATTTATTTCGGAGTTTTTTTATATTTAATAAAAGTACTTTGAAATAGTGAAAATTGACTAGTTGGAAGTTCATAAAATTATGAAATTCATAAAAATTGTAAGAAGTAGTATTAAATGTAAAAAATAACTTTACTTTTGTTAAATGCAATTAAGTATTTTACATACATCAAAAACAAACACAAATAATTTGTGTGCATTTGTTATTGCAACTACTACAACTTCTACAATCACAACAACCCGTTAGGGTTATAAGCTATTCATATCACCGTATTATATATTCGTTTTCATACAAATGAAACAAGGAATATGTTATAAAATAATTTAAAATAATACGATGTAATTATTTTACATCAAAAAAAATATATTATGAAAGTATTAAAATTTGGAGGATCCTCAGTTGCATCTTCAGAAAATATAAATAAAGTAATTGCTATTGTTAAGGAAAGTTCGTTACAAAACAATGTAGCAGTTGTAGTATCGGCATTAGGCGGTGTAACGGATTTATTGTTGGAAGCTGGAAATTTAGCTTGTAAAGGTGATAGTTCGTATTTAAATAGTTTTAAAATAATTGAAGAAAAACATTTACAAGTTATTCGAGAATTAATACCTGTAAACAATCAAAGTGGCGTTTTAGGTCAAATTAAAAAAATGTTGAACAAGTTGGAAAATACGCTAGAAGGTGTATTTCTAATTAATGAATTATCTCCAAAAACATCTGATAAATTAGTCAGTTTTGGTGAATTATTCTCTTCTTTTATTATAGCACAAGCATTAAAAAACAACGATTTAGATGCCGAGTTAAAAAACACACAAGAGCTAATCGTAACCAATGAAAATTTCACAAATGCTATTGTAAAGTTTGATAAAACGAACGCTGCAATTCAATCATTTTTCAACAATAACAATCATAAAATTATTGTACTACCTGGCTTTGTTGCAACTACTGAAAATGGAGAAACATCGACTTTAGGACGTGGTGGGTCGGATTATTCAGCTGCAATTATAGCATCTGCTGTAGGTGCTTCTATTTTAGAAATTTGGACAGATGTTAATGGAATGTACACTGCCAATCCAAAAATAGTAAAAGAAGCTTTTCCGATTCCAAACATATCGTACCAAGAAGCAATGGAATTGTCGCATTTTGGCGCAAAAGTAGTATACCCTCCTACAATTCAACCTGTATTAAAAAAAGAAATTCCTGTTTGTATTAAAAATACGTTTGATGCAAAAGCTGAAGGAACTTTAATTACTAAAGAAACTTCTAATAACAACCCTATAAAAGGTATTAGTCATATTGAAAATATGGCATTAATTACATTAGAAGGTAGCGGAATGGTTGGAATTCCAGGTATTTCTCGTCGTTTATTCGGTGCTTTATCTGATCAAAAAATTAATGTTTCATTAATTACGCAAGCATCTTCAGAACATTCTATTTGTATTGCTATTAGTAATAATGACGTAGAAAAGGCTAAAGAAGCTATTAATGAAGAATTTAGCTACGAAATGGAACATCATAAAGTGGATCCGTTAGTAGTTGAAAAAGACAACGCAATTATTGCTTTGGTTGGTGATCATATGAAAAACCACCAAGGAATTAGCGGAAAAATGTTTAGTACTTTAGGTCGTAATAACGTAAATATTAGAGCGATCGCACAAGGAGCTTCTGAAAAAAATATTTCAGTAGTTATTTCACACAAACATATAAAAAAGGCTTTAAACGCTTTACACGCTGCATTTTTTGAAAATCAAACAAAACAATTAAATTTATTTATAGTTGGTTGCGGAAATGTAGGTGGAAAATTAATTGAACAAATTAAAAAACAACAACACTATTTATTAGAAAATTTACGTGTGCAAGTCCGTGTTATTGCTCTAACAAATTCTAAAAAAATGTTTTTTAATGAAGATGGAATTGATTTAAACAATTGGAAATCGGAGTTAGACTCGAAAGGTGAACAATTGAATATGGATGAGTTCCATAATAAAGTAGCTAACCTAAACTTTAGAAATAGCATTTTTGTAGATAACACTGCCAATGAAAGTATTTCTAAATTATATGCTTCCTATTTAAAAGAAAGTGTTGCCGTTGTTACTTGTAATAAAATTGCGTGTTCTTCGGATTATTCAAACTATTTATCATTAAAACAATTAGCACGAAATTACAATGCTCCATTCTTATTTGAAACAAATGTTGGTGCTGGTTTACCTATTATTGATACACTTAAAAATTTAATAGCTTCAGGAGATAAAGTAACTAAAATTCAAGCAGTTCTGTCTGGTAGCTTAAACTTTATATTCAATAATTTAAGTGAATCTTATTCATTTTCAGATGTTGTAAAACAAGCAGGTATTGAAGGTTATACTGAACCAGATCCTCGTATCGATTTAAGCGGAGTGGATGTAATGCGTAAAATTTTAATCTTAGCTCGTGAAAGCGGCACAAAGTTAGAATTGAGCGATATTAAAAACGATTCGTTTTTACCAAAAGCATCTAATGAAGCTACATCTGTCCCTGAGTTTTTAGAAACATTAAAAACAGAAGCTTCTCATTTTACTGACATTTATAAAAAAGCAGCCGCTAAGAATTGTCGTTTAAAATTTGTTGCTGAATTTGATAATGGAAGTGCAAATGTTGGGTTAAAAGAAATTCCATCAGATCACCCATTTTATAATTTAGATGGTAGTGATAATATTGTCTTGTTTTTTACAGAAAGATACAGTCAACAACCATTAATAATTAAAGGTGCTGGTGCTGGTGCAGAAGTAACTGCTTCAGGATTATTTGCAGATATTATTAGAATTGGAAATCATTAATTATGAATGAAATAAAAATATTTACACCTGCAACTATTGCAAATGTTTCGTGTGGTTTTGACGTTTTAGGTTTAGCATTAGACACTGTTGGTGATGAAATGACGATTCGTAAAGTCGCTAAAAAAGGAGTGACAATTACGAAAATAATTGGACAGAAGTTACCTTTAGAAACACACAATAACGTAGCTGGTGTTGCGGCTCTAGCCCTACTTTCTGAAACGGATAGTGAGTTTGGTTTTGAAATTGAAATTGATAAAAGAATAAAGCCAGGTAGCGGAATTGGAAGTAGTGCAGCAAGTTCAGCAGGTGCTGTTTGGGCAATTAATGAATTGCTTGGAAAACCATTCGGGTCTACGGATTTAGTTCGTTTTGCTATGGAAGGTGAACGTTTGGCTACAGGTGTGGCACACGCAGATAACGTAGCTCCTGCCCTTTTTGGTGGATTTACCTTAGTTAGAAGTTATCAACCGTTAGATATTATTAGCATTCATACGCCTGAGGAATTGTACGCTACTGTAATTCACCCACAAATTGAAGTAAAAACGTCTGACGCTCGTGAAATCTTAAAAACGACCGTTTCTTTAAAAGATGCCATTAAACAATGGGGAAATGTTGGAGGATTAATCAGTGGTTTATATACTGAAGATTACGATTTAATTGGTCGGTCTCTAGAAGATCATATTATTGAACCCATTCGTTCTATTTTAATTCCTGCTTTTGATGCTGTGAAACAAAATTCATTAAAGGCTGGTGCTTTAGGATGTGGAATTTCAGGCTCAGGACCTTCTATTTTTGCTTTAAGTAAAGGGGAAGAAACTGCTGAAAAAGTTGCTGAAGCAATGAAATCAGTGTATGAAAACGTGGGGATTGATTATGATATTCATATTTCAAAAGTGAATAAACAGGGAGTTAAAAGATTATAGTTTTAAAGTTGATAAGCACGAAGAATGAAGACGGAAGACCGAAGTGTAGACTGAAGTTTTCATATGTAAAAATCAACAAATAATAGATTAAACAAAAATTAAAAAATGAACTATTACAGTTTAAATAAAAAAGCGCCAACTGTTTCTTTTCAAGAAGCAGTTGTTAAAGGATTGGCACCTGACAAAGGATTGTATTTTCCAGAAAGCATTACGCCATTAACAAAAGACTTTTTTAGTCATATTGAATATTTTTCAAATGAAGAAATTGGTTATGAGGTAATTAAGCAATTTGTTGGTGATGAAATTCCAGAAAAAGAACTGAAGGAAATTATAAAAGATACTTTAGTATTCGACTTTCCAGTAGTTAAAATAGAAAAGGATATTTCGGCATTGGAATTATTTCACGGACCTACAATGGCTTTTAAAGATGTTGGAGCTCGTTTTATGGCGCGTTGTTTTGGATATTTCAATAAAACAAAAACAACCAATGTTACGGTTTTAGTTGCGACTTCTGGAGATACTGGAGGTGCTGTTGCCAGTGGTTTTTTAGGCGTTGAAGGTGTTGATGTGGTTATTTTATACCCAAGCGGAAAAGTCAGCGATGTTCAAGAAAAACAGTTAACTACTTTAGGTCAAAATATAAAAGCTTTAGAAGTTTATGGTACTTTTGATGATTGCCAAGCAATGGTTAAAAAAGCATTTTTAGATGAAGAATTAACCTCAAAAATGAACTTAACATCAGCAAACTCTATCAATGTTGCACGTTGGTTGCCTCAAATGTTCTATTTCTTTTTTGCGTACAAACAAGTAAAAAACAAGCATAAAGATGTTGTTTTTTCTGTACCAAGTGGTAATTTCGGGAATATTTGCGCTGGAATTATGGCACAACAATTGGGTTTACCGATCAAACATTTTATTGCTTCTACTAATATTAATGATATTGTTCCAAATTACTTAAAAACGGGTGTTTACACTCCAAAACCATCTAAACAAACCATTTCAAATGCTATGGATGTTGGTGATCCAAGTAATTTTATTCGTATTCAGGAAATTTATAAAAATGACGATGATTTATTGAAGCAAAACGTTTCTTCCTATTCATTTACCGATGATGAAACGCGTGCTGCTATGATTTCAATAAAAGAAACTTCAAATTATATTGCGGATCCACACGGAGCTGTTGGTTATTTAGGATTAAAAAAATATTTAGCAGATAACAAAGCGCAAGGGTTCTTTTTAGAAACTGCTCACCCTGTAAAATTTTTAGATGTTGTGGAACCTGTTTTGAATGAAACCATTGAATTTCCTCCACAAATT
>JAGPIQ010000066.1 GCA_018054895.1 Lutibacter sp.
CGCAGCGCAACCTCCAATCAACCCTCCCTAAATTCATCGTTTTACCCATAGGACGGCAAATCAACCGGATTCGTCAACACAGCATTCAGTTCTGGCCTATCGGCGAACCGAATGCTTAGTTATTAGCAGCCGGCTTTATTCTATTAATTCGTAAAAATTTCTTTTTCCTATTTTTATTTTTGTACCTGATTTTATGGTTATTTCTGTATTTATATCTTTGTCTTTTTTCAAATTAACTTGTACTGCACCAGCTTCAATTAATCTCCGGATAGCCGATTTTGATAACCCTTTTTTTAATTGAATACATAAATCTATTAATTTAATTGTCTTTTTTTCTTGTTGGATATTATTAATTAATACTGGTTCAAATTCTTTGTCTTCAAATTTCTTGTTTTGAAATTGGTTTTTAAAGTGTTCTTCTGCTTGTTGAGCTAGGCTGCTATTATGGTATTGAGTAATAATATTTTTAGCAATTATTTTTTTAATTTCCATTGGGTTTTCTCCATTGTCTAATCTGTTTTTAATAGCTTTTTTTTCGTTTAAGGAGAAATCGGTTGTTAAATGAAGGTATTCCTCAATCAAATTATCGGGAATAGACATCGTTTTCCCAAACATATCCTTTGCATTATCTGTTAATCCAATGATATTATTTAGAGACTTACTCATTTTTTCTATTCCATCAAGTCCTTTTAATAATGGCATACACATTACAATTTGTGGATTCATCTCAAAAGTTTCCTGAAGTTTTCTCCCCATTGTACAGTTAAAAAGTTGGTCTGTTCCTCCCATTTCAATGTCTGCTTTAATTTCTACCGAGTCAAAACCTTGTAAAATCGGGTAGACCATTTCGTGCATTGCAATTGGTGTGTTTTCAGTAAATCGTTTATTAAAATCATTTCTATGCATAAGCTGAGCAACGGTCACTTTTGATAAAACTTGAATCACTTCTGTAAATGATAATTTGTCTAACCATTCAGAATTAAAAACTATTTTAACTTTATCAATGTCTATTATTTTAGATAATTGATTGATGTATGTTTCAGCATTATGTTTAACAGCTTCTACTGATAATGGTTTTCTACTTTTGTTCTTTCCTGTAGGGTCGCCAATTCTTGCCGTAAAATCTCCAACTAAAATTATAACTTGATGCCCTAAATTTTGAAACTCTCTGAGTTTTTTTAGTACCACTGCGTGTCCTAAGTGTAAATCTGGTGCAGTTGGGTCAAAACCAAGTTTTATAATGAGCTTTCGATTCTCTTTTTTAGCTAGTTCTAACTTTTCTTCCAAACCATTTTCTGGAAGAATGATTTCTACATTTTCTTTTAATCTATTTATTGTTTCCATATTTTTTTAAATAAAAAAAGCCCGAGCAAATGCTCGGGCTTTATAGTTATGTTATAATTTATAATTATCAGTTATTATTTGAAGTATACACATAGACATTCCGAGCAGATATTATTTTGCTATAATAAGTGCTGAAATAAGGAAGGCGTAATATGTTATTCAATATTTTCATATTCTAATGCAAATGTAATTTTAAATTTTCAATCTACAATTTATTTTGTACCGTAATTTTTGTTTTAGCTTGCTGCTAACTAGTAATAACAGTAATTTATTTTAAGTTTATCCTATAATAAATCATCAAAAATCATCAATAATCATTTGTGCTACTCGCAATGCTTCCGTACCTTGTTCTAAAGTTACAATTGGAGTCGTGTTATTATTAATAGCATCTGCAAAGGTTTCCAATTCATCTAAAATAGCATTGTTAGCTGAAATAGTTGGATTTTCAAAATAAATCTGTTTTTTAATACCTTCTGCATTTTGTAATATCATATCAAAATCTCCGGGAGTTTCTGGAGCATTTTTCATTCTTACAACTTCGGTTGCTTTTTCAAAAAAGTCAACAGCTATATAGGCATCCTTTTGAAAAAAACGTGATTTACGCATGTTTTTTAATGAAATACGACTTGCTGTTAAATTTGCTACACAGCCATTTTCAAATTCAATACGCGCATTGGCAATATCTGGAGTATCACTAATTACAGAAACACCACTGGCATGTACGCTTTTTACTTTCGACTTAACAACACTTAATATAATATCAATATCATGAATCATTAAATCCAATACCACAGGAACATCCGTTCCACGAGGATTGAATTCCGCCAATCGGTGCGTTTCAATAAACATAGGGTTTACAATAGCATCTTTAACAGCCGTAAATGCAGGGTTAAAACGCTCCACGTGTCCAACTTGTCCTTTTACATGGTGTTTATGCATTAAAACTAATAACTGATCCGCTTCTTCAACAGTTTTTGTAATGGGTTTTTCAATAAATATATGTTTACCTTTTTCAATGGCTTCTTTGGCACAATCAAAATGTGAAAGGGTAGGAGTTACAATATCTACAACATCTACGGCATTTATCAATGCTTCAATGGTATCAAAAGGTGTATAACCAAATTCTTGCGCTACTTTTTCAGCGTTTTCTTTAATTGGGTCGTAAAAACCGACTAATTCATATTTTTCTGATTGATTTAATAATCTTAAATGGATTTTTCCAAGATGTCCTGCACCTAAAACTCCTACTTTTAGCATAATACAATTGTTTATTTTTAATGTAAACAAAAATAGCAATCTTTGAGCATTTATTCCTATTTTTAGCCTTTCAAATTTAAATAATTAGTGAAAGACACGCTCAAACATCAAGGACTTAGAAATCAGCTAGTAAAAATAATTTCAGCAAAAGGGATCACAAATAAAAACGTATTAAAGGCCATAGCGTCTGTACCTCGTCATTTATTTATGGATTCTGGATTTGCTGATTTTGCGTATCAAGACAAAGCATTTCCCATTGGTGCAGATCAAACCATTTCCCAACCATATACCGTAGCTTATCAAACGGAATTATTGGAAATAAAGCCCAACGACAAGATTTTAGAAATTGGAACTGGTTCGGGATATCAAACTGCTGTTTTAATGGAAATGGGTGCTAAAGTTTTTACCATTGAGCGTCAACAAGAATTGTTTAAAAGAACGAAACTTTTTTTGCCAAAAATAAACTACAAGCCTAAAATGATGATTTTTGGCGATGGTTATAAGGGCTTGTTAGAGGAAGCTCCTTTTGATGGAATTATTGTTACGGCTGGTGCGCCTTATATTCCAAATGAATTACTTGCGCAATTAAAAATAGGAGGAAAGTTAATTATTCCTATTGGGGACGATATTCAAACAATGACCGTTTTAACTAGAACGGGTGAAAAGGATTTTGAAAAGCACGAATTAGGTAAATTTAGGTTTGTACCAATGTTAAAAGAAAGAAATTAAAATTAATGATAAGTACTATGTTAAAAGCAATCAGTATTTCTTTTTTGGTGTTTATGGCATCATGCAAAGAAGTTAAAAAAGAGGAAGTTGTAAGTGAAACTGCTGAAGTTTCTCAGTCCATTCAAAAAGAAGTGGATACTACAAAAATGGTGTATTTTAAAGGAGGTAAAATAACTATTGGTTCAAACAATGGTCCTGCGAACGAAAAGCCGACCTTTGAAATGGAAATTAAACCATTTCATTTAGATAAAAATTTAGTGACAGTGGCTGAATTTAGAGAATTTATAAAAGTAACAGCACATAAAACAGATGCTGAAAAATTTGGAGATTCAGGAGTGTTTTCATTTGAAAGCGGATCGTGGTCTTTAGTTTCTGGTGCTACTTGGGAATATCCGTTAGGACCAGAAAAATCAAAAGCAGTAGACAACCACCCAGTAACGCAAGTTAGCTGGAATGATGCACGTGCTTATGCAGCTTGGGCAGGAAAGCGTTTACCAACGGAATTTGAATGGGAATTTGCCGCTAAAAATGGTGAAAACACAACGGATAAATATGCGTGGGGGGCTGAGCCTAAAATAAATGGAAAATATATGGCGAATGTTTGGCAAGGAGTTACTATAAAGGAAGATGAACCATTAGACGGTTATTTATTAACATCACCAGTTGGTGCGTTTGGTGTCAATAAATCTGGCTTAGCAGATATGGGTGGAAATGTATGGCAATGGTGTGAAAGTTATTATAAACCATATCCTGAAAACGCAAGTACAGCTCCCGCAGATTCAAATATAAGATGTACGCGTGGAGGTTCATTTATGTTTGATGAGGCTTTAGAAAATAGTTATACAACCACTTTTAGAAGTCAAAATTCCATAGATACTTCCTTATTTAATATGGGTTTTAGATGTGCTAAATAGGTAATTTAGAAGATAAAGAGTATCTGAAAAGAATACAATAAACTAAAAAAGCTGTTTGAACGGAAATTCAAACAGCTTTTTTTTATGATTTTTTTTGGTTTATTCAGTAACTTTAGTCCAGTATTGGGTTCTTCCAATCAGTGCAAAACCGACATAACCGCGTACTTTTAACTTGTTATTATTTTCAAGGGTTATATAACACTTATATTCCTTTCCGTTTTTAGGATCTAAAATTTTACCGTCATTCCATTCTTCACCGTCTTGAGAAAGTCCGTTGATAATAACCATTCCTTTTACAGGTTTATTTTTGTTTACACCTGAACATTGATCGCAAATTTTGTCTTCTTTACCTTTTTCTAAAACTTGTAGTATTTTTGCATACGCTTTTCCACCTACTTTATAAATTTCAACAATTGATTTTTCTTTTCCTGTTTCATCATCAATAGTTTTCCATTTTCCGAAAATAGATTGCGCATTGGCAGAAAGTGTAAATAATAGACACAATGCAATTAGAACTAAACTGTTTTTTTTCATTGTTTTATATATTTAAAGTTAATCATATTTAGCATCAAATTTGCCATTCCATTTTCCTTGTACTTTTAAAACCTGTTCAATAACATCACGTACACACCCTAAACCACCATTAAAATGTGAAATATAAGAAGCTGCTTCTTGAATTTCATAAACAGCATCTTTTGGACATGTTGGTAGTGCTACTACTTTCATTACTGGATAATCTGGAATGTCATCACCCATATATAAAATTTCTTCGGGTTTTAGGTTCTTTTCAGTTATATACTCGTTGAACTGCACCATTTTATTGTGAGCACCTAAATATATGTCTTTTATTCCTAATGCTTCCAATCTTTTTCTAACACCTTCATTGGCGCCACCAGAAATAATGCAAACATGGTACCCTAAATCAATAGCAACTTTTAAAGCGTACCCATCTTTGGTATTCATGGTTCTTGTAAGTTCACCAGTTGTTGAAATATGAACCATTCCGTTTGTTAATACACCATCTACATCAAACATAAACGTTGTTATTTGAGGCATAATTTCTTTATAGCTTTTTTCCATAAGTATCTTGTATAGATTTTGAAAGCAATGTATAAATTTCTTTTTTAGTAGACGATAACATTGCTATATGTTTTTCAATTGTTTTTGTATCATTCCTTTTGGCGGGGCCTGTTTGCGCATTAAAAGGAGTCATTTTTTGTATTTTTTCTGAAGTTTCTTTAATTAATGGATGTAAAATTTCAAAAGGAATATTGTTTTCTTCACAAATTTCAAAAGCATTTTGGTAGATATGATTGGTGAAGTTGTTTACAAATACCGCTGCTAAATGCATTGTTTTTCGCTGATCAGAATTTAAACGATAGCATTTATCAGAAAAAATGGCGGCCATAGTTTCTAATAATTGGTATTCATTTTCGGTAGAAGCTTCAATGGTTATAGGGATGTTAGAAAAATCGACTTCAACATTTTTTGAAAATGATTGTAAAAAATAAAGCACACCTTTGTTAGAAGTTGATTTTAATTCATCTAAAGGCATACTGCCAGACGTATGCACCACTAATTTGTTGGGTGCGTTTATTTTTGAAGAAAGTTCAGCGATAGCATTGTCTGAAACACAAATAATATAGATGTCAGCTTCTTTTAATTGAAGAATATTATTTGTAATAGCAACTTTTTTTTCTAAATATTCAATTTCTGAAATACTTCTATTATATACTTGAATTAATTCAATAGTATGGTTGCTTAACAATTTTTTTGTTAAATGATATCCCAAATTTCCAGCGCCCAAAAGTACTACTTTCACCATGCCGCAAATATAAACATAAAAAATTCCGCCAATTTTAAAAAGACGGAATTTTTCAATATTAATTATACTTAACCTGTTGGGTGTAATTATTTTTTGTACAGAATTATTCTATCTTTTTGTCACACTGAGCTTGTCGAAGTGCATTTTTAGTTGGTCTTCGACAAGCTCAGACTGACATTTCGTAATTAATTACTAATATTTTGCATAAACCAACTATTTTTATACTAAATTAATGAATTACACCCAACGGGTTATTCTTATTAATTAGTTAAACCATTTCTTTTTTAATAGCCGCTTGTGCTGCCGCAATTCGTGCAATTGGCACTCGGTAAGGAGAGCAACTTACGTAGTTTAAACCAGTATTAAAACAGAATTCAACAGAGCTCGGTTCACCACCGTGTTCACCACAAATACCAACTTTTAAATTGGATTTTACTTGTCTACCACGTTCTGTTCCCATTTGTATCAATTGGCCAACACCTTCTTGATCTAATACTTCAAACGGATCAGCGCTTAAAATACCTTTTTCTATATAACTCGGTAAAAATTTACCAGCGTCATCACGAGAGAGTCCAAAAGCCATTTGAGTTAAGTCATTGGTTCCAAAAGAAAAGAAATCTGCCTTGTCAGCTATTAAATGTGCTGTTAATGCTGCTCTCGGAATTTCAATCATAGTACCCACTAAATAGTCAATAGTATCGTTTCTTTCTTCAAAAACTTTAGCGACTGTAGTTCTAATAATTGTTTCTTGATGTATAAATTCCGCCAAAGTACTTACCAACGGAACCATAATTTCTGGTTTTGCAGTAATACCTTTCGCTTTTAAATTTAAGGCAGCTTCAATAATAGCGCGGGCTTGCATTTCTGTAATTTCAGGATAACTAATACCCAGCCTACAACCTCTGTGACCTAACATTGGGTTGAATTCTTCTAATTCAACAACTTTAGCTTTTACAGCATCTAAGGAAATATGCATGTCTTCCGCCAAGCTACGTTGTGTTTCTAATTGATGCGGTACAAATTCATGTAAAGGAGGATCTAATAGTCTAATTGTTACAGGCAATCCTTCCATAGCTTCAAAAATGCCTTCAAAATCTTCACGCTGCATTGGTAGTAATTGGTCCAGCGCTTCTTTTCTACCTTTTACAGTATCTGATAAAATCATTTCTCGCATTGCTTTGATACGATCTATTTCAAAAAACATATGTTCCGTTCTTGTCAATCCAATTCCTTGAGCTCCAAAATTACGAGCGACTTTGGCATCTTTAGGAGAGTCCGCATTGGTACGAACTTCCATAGTTTTGTATTTGTCTGACAATTCCATGATTTCAGCAAATTCACCACTTAATTCGGGCTCTGTAGTAGCCACTTTTCCTTCAATAATGTTTCCAGTAGAACCATTTAATGAAATCCAATCCCCTTCATTATACACTTTACCATCAGCTATTAAGGTTCTAGTTTTGTAATTTATTTTTACGCCTCCAGCACCAGACACACAGCATTTACCCATTCCACGGGCTACAACGGCAGCATGAGACGTCATACCTCCACGAGCCGTTAAAATACCACGAGCAATGTTCATACCTTCTAAATCTTCAGGAGACGTTTCAATACGTACTAAAATAGAGTATTTATATTTATCAGCTTCATCAGCAAAAAATACAATTTGACCTGTGGCGGCTCCTGGCGATGCTGGTAGTCCTTGTGCAATTACATAAGCTTCTTTTAGAGCTTTAGGATCAAATATAGGGTGTAATAATTCATCTAATTTATTAGGTTCAATACGGAGCAAGGCTTGTTTTTCATCAATTATTCCTTGTTTTAGCATATCCATAGCTATTTTAACCATAGCTGCACCTGTACGTTTACCATTTCTGGTTTGTAAGATCCATAGTTTACCATCTTGAATGGTGAACTCCATGTCTTGCATATCTTTATAATGATTTTCAAGTTTTTCTTGATACTCATTCAATTCTTTAAACATCGTTGGCATTAATTCTTCTAATGAAGGATAATTAGCTTTTCTGTCGTCTTCTTCAACTCTAGCTAATTCAGCCCAGCGAATGGAACCTAATTTTGTAATTTGTTGAGGTGTTCTTGTTCCTGCAACCACATCTTCACCTTGTGCATTAATTAGGTATTCACCATTAAAAACATCTTCACCGGTACCTGCATCACGTGTAAAACAGACTCCAGTTCCAGAATTATCACCCATATTTCCATACACCATGGCTTGTACATTTACGGCAGTTCCCCAGTCTGAAGGGTAACCGTGCATGGAGCGGTAATACACAGCTCTATTTCCATTCCAGCTATTAAATACAGCTACAATTGCTCCCCAAAGTTGATCGTAAGGGCTGGTAGGGAAGTCTTTACCGGTACGTTTTTTAACAGCAATTTTAAAATCAAATACCAAGTCTTTTAAATCTTGCACAGTAAACTCAGTATCTAATAAAATACCACGTTTATCTTTTAGGTTTTCCATGATTTCTTCAAATGGATCTATGTCTATTTTAGATTCAGGTTTCATTCCTAATACAACATCACCATACATTTGAATAAAACGTCTGTAAGAATCCCACGCAAAACGTTCATTACCTGTTTTAATAGCCAATCCTTTTACAACCTCATCATTTAAACCTAAGTTTAATACGGTATCCATCATTCCTGGCATAGAAACTCTAGCACCAGATCGAACAGATACCAATAATGGGTTTTCAGGATCACCAAAAGAAGTCCCCATTATTTTTTCAATAGTATCAATTGCTTTTTCTACTTCAGGTGTAATCATTGCTACAACGGCATCTTTACCTAGCAAATTGTACTCCGTACAAGCCTCAGTAGTTATGGTAAATCCTGGAGGTACAGGAATACCGATTAAACTCATCTCAGCTAAATTAGCACCTTTTCCACCTAAAAGATTTTTCATTTTGCTATTTCCGTCCGCGGTTTTATCCCCGAACTTAAAAACCCTTGTTTTTTCTCCTTGAATTGTGTCCATATTAAATTACATATTTTTAGTTACTATTTCATACTCTCTCAAAGTTAAAAAATAAGGGACTTATTTTGTATGATTTATATCATCTTAAAGCTTGATTTTGAGTAGGGGAGAGGTTTAAATGAAAGGGTGTAAAATAGAAGTAGCGGTCTATTTTTGATGAAAATACAGGTTGTAAATAATGTTTTTAGACTGTTAAAACAACAGTTTTATAAGTCAGTTGAAGGTAATTCTATAAATTGCTAGGAGGAGTATTTTTTATGGAATAACTTTTAGATACCTCATACAAAAAAATATGCGACTAGGGATATGGAAGCAAGAGGATCATTTTTAAAATAAGAAAGGCTATTGTGGAGTTCTGAGTAGATAGGCGGCTACCATTATCTATGAAGGTGTTTCATTAAAAACTAATTCCACTCAAGTTACTAAAACAACATGCTTTAAAGCAAAAAAAAATCACCGATTGGTGATTTTTTTTGGGGTATTATAATTTTGGGGTTGACTAATATTTAATATGAAACAGATACCGTGTTGGCTTTAATATCTAAAGCTTTTGGGTTGTTATTAAAGTCTAATACACCCAGCATTGGTAACAATTTAATTTCATTGCTTACAGGGCCTATCAGTCTATTGTCGTTTAATAATAAAAATTCTAATTTCTTTAAGTTTTTTAATTCAGCAGGAACTCCACCTTCAAATAAATTATTAGCTAAAGCTAATTCTTTTAAGTTTAGAAGGTTTCCTAGTTGTTTTGGTAATTTACCATACATGGTATTGTCAAATACGCTTAATACTTTTAAATTTTTAAGGTTTAAAATATTTTCAGAAAGCATTCCAGACATTTTATTACTACTTATTTGTAACGTTTCTAATTGAGAAAGACTATAAATTGAAGTAGGTAATGTGCCTGTTAAATAATTATTATACAGTACTAATTCTTTTAAATTTTTAAGATTCCCTATTGCAGCTGGAATTTCACCTTTTAATTGATTCATAAATAATTGTAATGATACCAATGTTTCTATGCTTGTAATTTCAGAAGGGATAGCCCCATCTAATTGATTAAAACCTAAATTTAAGGATGCTAAGTAATTTAAATTTTTAATAGAAGCAGGAATTGTTCCCTTCAATTGATTCATTCGTAAGTCAATTGCAACAACTTTATTGTTGGAAATAGTAACACCTTCCCAAGTTGTTACATCTTTAGTTAAATCCCAAGTTCTAGTCCAATTTTCACCATTTGTATTTTGAAACAAATCAATCAATGCGTTTTTTTCAGCTACTGAAATTTGTGCTTGTGCAAGAGGGGCTATGATAAGCACTAATAAAACAATTAATTTTTTCATGACTTCAAGGTTAAATTAAACGTAATTCTTTTTAATTTATGTTTCAAATGTAGTTTTTATTTTTCAATTTACAAAATTAAAATACCATTTATTTATAAAAACATACCGTTTGTTTTTGAAATAAGTAATTCATGTGTACTTTGTGGTTTTGTTGAAGTTGAATCATTTGGAGTGAATAGTAGGTTTTTGCTTTCTATAATTTGTTATTTGAAACTTGTTATTTTTTATTTGAATTTCATACTCCAAACTCCATACTCCAAACTTTAAAATACCCACTAAATTACACTATCTTTGTTCTATTATTTTGAATAGAAAAACAGATGAAATTAGATATTTTAGCCATTGGAGCGCATCCAGATGATGTTGAATTAGGTTGTGGCGCAACCCTTGCAAAAGAAATTTCTTTAGGAAAAAAAGTAGGAATTATAGATTTAACCAGAGGTGAATTAGGAACTAGAGGTTCTGCTGAAATTAGAGATAAAGAAGCTTCTGATGCTGCTAAAATTTTAGGTATTTCAGTGCGTGAAAATTTAAGATTTGCAGATGGCTTTTTTATGAATGATGAGCAACATCAATTAGAGGTTGTAAAAATGATTCGTAAGTATAGACCAAATATTGTGCTATGCAATGCGGTTGATGATCGGCATATTGATCACCCAAAAGGGAGTAAATTAGTTTCTGATGCCTGTTTTTTATCGGGCTTACGTAGAATAAGCACTCAGTTAAATGGAGAAGAGCAGCAGGAATGGCGACCAAAACAAGTGTACCATTATATACAATGGAAAAACAGCGATCCTGATTTTGTGGTGGACGTCACTGGATTTATGGATCTTAAAGTAAAAGCAGTAAAAGCATATAGTTCTCAGTTTTATGATCCGAACAGTAAAGAGCCGACTTCGCCTATTTCAAGTAAAAATTTCTTAGACAGTATTCATTATAGAGCACAAGACTTAGGTAGGATAGTAGGTGTGGAGTTTGCAGAAGGCTTTAATTCAGAGCGTTATGTGGCAGTGAAAAATTTAGATAATTTATTTTAAAAAATAGTTGTAAATATTGAGAATTGTATTTACATTTGCATCCGCAATATGGTGGTTGTAGCTCAGTTGGTTAGAGCATCGGTTTGTGGTACCGAGGGTCGCCGGTTCGAATCCGGTCTTCCACCCAAAATTAAAGGTCTGTTTTTACAGACCTTTTTTTGTTTCTATAACTTTCATTTTTTATGGATCGGATTAATTCCAAAAGCTATGGGGTTTTGCACGTACACATACCTTTTTTAAAGGCTAACCAGTAAGCATAGAATGAATACTAATTATGTAGTATCCGTTTTCTAAAAGTACGAAACTCACCCCTAAGCCCTTCAAGGAGGGGAATAAAAAAGCTGCTTTTCTTACTGTTATAAATTGATTTCAGAGGTGTTTTTTTAGGTGTAATATGTTAAATTCGATAAAAATGGCCGATATTTTAATTGGGTTGTGTACTTTTATAACGTCGAAATTTACAAGATTAGCAGGAACTAGTCGAGGTTTCAAAAGACAGTGCTCAAAAAAACGTGGTTCTAGCCGTTGTTATTTTGAGCTTTTTTTGTTTATAAACCCCTTTGTTTTGTTCATAAGTTTTAATTTTTAGCTTCAATTGTAAAACTTAAAACGACTGATTTTCAAGCGAAAAAGTGTTTTTTTTGTGATGGTAAGTGCTTTTTTTAACGTGCGATAGCAAATTTTCAAATTCCTAAGCAGTTTTGTTAACTTGCTAAGCAGTTTGCACAACTCCCTTAGCAGTTTTATCAACGCAATAGGTTCAGTTTTGCAACTCAATAGGTGGAGTTTTAGCGAAATTTAGCTCAAAAGAAAACCCCGACTGCAGGAACAGTCGAGGTTTCAAAAAACAGTGTTGATAAAAACGTGGTTCTAGCCTTTCGTTATCGTAAATTTAACAGTGTCTAACATATTTCGCATGCGCTTTGCAGGACGAAAATTTAAATGTGCACTTTTTACAGTGTTAGCACTCACTTCTTCCTCAAGGTCTTTGCCTTCAGATCGCACACCAATTTGAAAACTTCCTAACTTATCCAACGTAACAATGTTTCCTTGGCTCAGCTCATCCATAATGTTATGCTGTAATGCTAAAAGCACCGCGTAACAATCCGATTCGCGAACCGTACATTGGTTAGACGTTAAATAGGCCAATCTTTCTAAATCGACTTTTTTACTCGCAATAGCATGCGCGTAAAACTTTTTTGGAGCCTCCGCATTTTGCGGATTCGCTCTTTCAATGGCTTTTATATTTACCATAAACTAAAATAATTTAAACTGTTTCTTCGTTAAAACAGCGTTGTAAATATAGGGTTTGTTTACATTGGAAAATTAGACACTTATTGACAATTATAGGTGACTTTTTAACAGTTAGTAGTTAGTATTGAGAAATTAGTATTGAGTATTGAGTATTGAGAAGTGTAATGTGTTAGTTGTTAGATTAATATGTAAGTTTGTTGAAGTCTATTTTAATTGTTTAGAGCAAACTTAAATCGCTATTTTAAAAATAATGCATTCCATAAAATAGCGTAATTCTAAAATAAAAAAGTATTAAGTTTGTATAGTATTAAAAATCGGTTTTAAATTGATACCTTCGTTTTGTTAAGTAGGTACAATCCATAAAATTGAAGGCTCTAATTAAGGAAGATATAAAAAAGAATTAATAGATATGAAAAAAATAATTGTTAAAACAATAGTGCCAGCTTTTTTAATGGTTGGTGTTGTATTATTTCTAAGTAGTTGTGGCAGTATTGTTCATAAAGAAAAATCGACTGTTGAGGTTCCTAAAAAAACAGCCACGTTTCCAAATGATGTCATTCCTTTTATGAAGGAATGGAGCATTCTTTGTGGTGACGGAATGAGTTCTAAGGAACTAACAGCCTATGAACATAAAAATTTCTTTTATGTGGAAAATGATGGAGAAACAGATTGGGTAGTCTATAAAGCACCTAATGCAGGTACTACTTCCAGGACTTCTAGTAATACACGAACGGAATTAGGAAATAAGACTCATTGGAAACCAATGGAAGGAGGAAAATTAACAGGAACGTTAAAAGTAATGCATGTTTCAACTTCCGGTGATGCCAGAGTAGCGGCTTCATACTCCGTAGTTGTGGGTCAAATTCATGGGACTGAAGGGCATGAGAACGAACCGTTGAAAATATTTTATAAAAAGTTCCCTGGACACACAAAAGGGTCTGTTTTTTGGAATTATGAAATAAATACAGCTGGGGATAATTCAAAAAGATGGGATTTTTCAACAGCGGTTTGGGGAAATGATATGTCGGTTATAGGAGCGAGTCCAACTTCGTATCCTGAAGAGCCTATAGACGGAATTGAATTGGGAGAAGAATTTAGTTACGAAATAAATGTGTATAAAGGTATTATGTATCTTACTTTTACCAGTAAGGGGCATGAAACTAAAAAGTTCACTAAAAACTTATTAAAATCTGATTTTGCGAACGATTCGGATATTCCTCAGCAAATACGAACATTATATGCTGTTATAGGTCGTGATGGTGTAGAACGTGAAACTGCGTATGCAGGTGAATTACAAAATTTTAAACAAGGCGCATACAACCAAACAAATGGAAAAGATCCGAAAGAGAACATGGTTTGGTACACAGGATCTGAAACCTATGGAGGTGCTATTGAAAAGCAATATGCAACTGGTTGTTATACGGAAGTTTGGTTTAAAAATGCGACTGTTGGCGCTGGAACAAAGCCTGATAATTAATGATTTTTAAAAAATAAAAATAAATTACGTCTCTTCAGCGTCCCATTTCTACTATTTTCTTGTGTCGAAATTTCAAAAGATTAAAGTTTTCTAGCATAAAATATGCTCGAATTAAAGAATCATTGAACAAACGATGTCTGGAGATGAAATAGTATTAACTGATGGAATTTGGAACGATGTACACATTCCTTTTTAGCGGATAGTAAATTCAAGGTGTTATCCATCTAAAAAACAAATTAAAATGGTAATGCATTCGTTTTCTTTAGCGAATGCTTACTTTTGCGGTGTAATTGTTTAAATAAAAATGAAACAACTCTCCTTCTCTTTAAGTAAAATACCTTGGTATAAGTCTTTTCGAACTAATTTTTTAA
>JAGPIQ010000006.1 GCA_018054895.1 Lutibacter sp.
ACTCCGATCCTAATAATTTATCTAAATAATTAAACTCATTTATTAAAATTTCTGACACTTTTAATTGTTGGGTATGTATCAAATGAAACGCAATTAAATCTGCTAAATATTCAGCCTTTTTATAATCGTTTGTTACGGTTCCTTTAGGAATACTTCCTTCTAAATTAAATATTTTGGCTTGTTTTATTGTTACTATATGTGCAACTTCATGAGCTAAAACAAACGTTTGAATTTCTTTTTTATCTAAATTAATTAAGCCTTGACTAACTTCAATATACCCAAAAGATGCTCCTGCATTTATTGTTATATCTGTAGTATCTATTTTAAATTCTAGTGGAATCTCTACGTTTGAATATGATTTAAATAAGGGTACTACACTTTCGTTATAATGCTTTATTAGTAATTCTTCCTTTGATACTATTTCTTCTGGTTCTTGAAAATCTACGGTTGAACTATTAGACGTACAACTAAGGAACAGTGTGAAAAATACGAATAATGAATGGATTTGCATTTTTAAAAATGTGCTAAAAAAACAAACACCCTTAAAAAAGAGTGTTTGTTAAAATTAAAAAAAGATTGAATTTACTCTGCGTAGTATGTAAATGTTTTTACAACTTCTGCTAAACCTTCAAAATATGTATATGATGATTTTATAGGATAATTTGCCGTATTATATTCATACGTAATTGCAGCATCTGCAATAGTTCCTGTAATTGGGTTATTCGTATTTACAGATTGAATACCTACGTTTATTGCAGCATAAGCAGCTGGATAAATTCCTTTGAATGGATTATTTTTAGCATCATACGTTGCTGTATAATCATCTCCATATTTATTTTCAACAGTTACATTTCCATTTATAATAGTATATAACACTTCTGTTACAGCATCGGAATCCGTATGGTCTGTTCTTTTTTCTGAAGTTAAATTACCTGCTGCATTGTAAACATAATTATACGTATATGTCAATACATTATCAACTTTTAAAATACCTTTTACAATTTGCCCTTCTGCATTGTACTCATATACAATACTTTCTTTATTAGCTTCTGCCTTTTTTTCAATAACTTGGTTTTTATCATTATAAACAAGTTTGTAAGTTGTAGAGATTAAAGTTCCCCAATCATCTTCCTCTTTTGTAAATTCATTTACAAAATTAGTTTCAGCATACATATAAGTAGTTACTGAATTTTCACCCCAAGCATCAGCTAAAGTGTAGGTTTTTAATCTAGAACCGCTTCCTACTTCTCCACGTACATTTATTGTAACTGTGTATTGTTTAGTTGTTAAACCGTCTTGAGCTGTTACTGTAAAGACTTTTGGCTCTCCATCTATATAAGTTACAGCCTCACCTAGCGCTGGTGAAATTGTTGCATTTTCTGAAAGACCAATTGTAGCCACTAAATCATTTAAATTTGTACCAAATGGCACACTAACCGTAATATTGCTTCCTAAATCATACGTTACATCATCTGCACTTAAGTTTTCAAAATTGATTTGAAATGTATTAATGCTATTTAAGGTTGACAATACATCGTCATCATCACTTGAACATGAAACTGTTACCACAGCCATAAATAAACATAAAATTGAATAAATTTTTTTCATAATTAATAGTTTTAAATTGTTTTACTTTATCTTTTAATTTTAAATTATAACTCACAAGACAACAACAAGTTACAATCAGTTTTTTTTTATTTTAAAAAAGGATTATTGATTACTGCATCATTTGGAAATGGTATTACATACCTGTCATCATTTTTTTCTAGTTTATAGGAAATCCCCTCAAAAGTTTTTGTGATTTCTTGTTGCGTTGTTCTTTTTAAATCATTCCATCTATGACCTTCTATGGCAAATTCCCTTCTGCGTTCTTCTAATATTTCAGTAAGTAAATTTGTAGAACTTAATGATGCTACTTTTAATTTATAGGCTTCCCAACCAATTAAAGTATATCTATATTTAGTGAAATTAATTAGTTGTTCTTTTGCCAATTCAACTTTATTTAATTGAACCAAACACTCTGCAATTGTTAAATATACTTCTGAGGTTCTAAAGGAAGATTTAAACTTAACATCAGCACTCTTTTTTGAGTTGTATGTTCCGTCTAAATTTTTAGAAAAATAAATTGAGAAACGAAGGTCTTCCAAAGGGTTATAAGCATTTATCAAACCATTTGAAATAGAAGCATTATTCACTAAATCGAAATCTGCAATTGTTTCCATTGCCAAAATAGATTCAACAGAATTATATTCTGATGGCATTATAGTGCTTGTTGTATTTAAATTTTGAATAGTTGAATTTAAAATTAAAACTTCATTCGCTGCATCAATCGCTTTTTGCCATTCCTGTTGATATAAATAAATACGTGTTTTTAATGCTTTTACTGCTATTTTAGAAAACCTATAATTATAACCGACTAATTGTGTATCTATATTTATTAAATTTTCAGCTTTTTCTATATCGCTTATTATTAATGCGTACACCTTTTCAACTGTTTGTGTTGCATATGTTTTTTCTGAATCATACGCTGTAGTAATTGGCACTGCCAAATCTACATTTGCACTTGTTTTATTATAGGGTTTGGCATACATATTTGCTAATTCAAAATAATGCATTGCTCTTAACGCATAAGCTTCTCCAACAAGTTGATTGACCTCTATCTGATTCCCTTCTATAGTTGATGCATTATTAATGATATGATTTGCATAAAAAATAGTATTATACAAACTAGCATATGGAAAGGATCTTGTTAATGGACTTGGGTTTAAATCATTCCAAATAAAAATATCTTTGTACTGCTCTACGCCGCTAGCACTACTTTTTAAAGCAAGTTCATCACCTCTATAAGTTGTTAAAACTTTATAATCTTTTGATGTTGAATACGCTGTTGTTAAAAACGCTCTGTAATCTTCAATAGATTTAGGTATAACTTGCCCTGTTGGTTCAATATCTAAAAAATTATCACAAGCAATAAAATTTAGAATAAAAATTAAATATATGTAGTTATATTGTTTCATCTGTTCAATTTTAAAAAGTTAGATTAAACCCTAAAGAAATAATTTTAGGAATTGGCTGAGCATAAATACTTCCGTACGTTTCTGGGTCGAAATACCCATCATAATTTGTTCCTAAAACGAATAAATTACGCCCTTCTAAACTAAAATTTAAGTTGGCTATTTTTAATTTATCCAAATACTTTTTAGGTAAATCATAGCCTAATTTAATACTACTAATCCGCACATATGAAATATCTTTTACCCAAATATCTAAATCTTTATAAGTCCCACCATCATCAGAGGAGTTGTACCATGTATACACTAAATCCGTATCAAAACCTGGTGTTGTAAAACCAATTAACGCTGGTAAATTTACTGTGCCCGCCTTTAATATTTCTTGACTATAATTTTTACCTGGCTCTACTAAAGTTGGATAATAGCTCGGGCTACTTTTTACCGTCTGTTTTAAATTGAATGTGGTAGAAACACGTAAATCGAATTGTTTATAGTTAAATTTATTTATAAAACCACCACTAAATTTTGGAGTTCCATCTCCCACATATGAATATAAGTTTCTGTGTTCTTCACGTGTTAACTGGCTTCCATCTGTACCATTTTCTAAATTATAAAAATCTACGGCAGAAACTTTTTTACCATCTTTCCAAAATAATGGCAAACCATTGCTGTCAATTCCAGCAGTTTTAATGGCAAATATGGCATTTACACTATATCCTTTTAAAGAAGGTTTAAAATCTTCTTCTCTAATTTCAATTTCGTCAACTAAACTTTTGTTATGTGAAATATTTAAACTGGTCGTCCATTTAAAATTTGGCGTTGTAATATTGTTGGTATTAATAGCCAATTCAAAACCTCTATTACTTACTGTTGCCCAGTTAGTATTAATAAAATTATAACCGCTTTCTAAAGGCAGTGATTTTAAACCAATTAAATCGGTGCTTTTTCTATAATAATAATCACCAGAAAAATAAATTTTATTATTGAACAATCCTAAATCAACACCTACATTTGAAGAAACTGTTTTTTCCCAACGTAAATTTCCGTTTGGAGCGTTTAAGGCTCTTATAATTTCTTCCGTTACTCCAGGTAAAATGGTTGTTGAATAATATTCACCTACAACATAAGGAGAGGTAGATTTATCTATATTTCCTTGCACACCATAGGAAGCTCTAACTTTTAAATCGCTTACAGCATCCACATTATACATAAAATTTTCTTTAAAAACATTCCAAGAACCCGCTAAAGACCACAAAGGCAAATACCTATATTTAGGATCTACTCCAAATAAATTAGAACCATCATATCTTAAACTACTGTATAAAGTGTATTTTTTATTGAAAGTATAAGATGCTGTTCCAAAGAAAGAAGTATATGCATTTTCATAAAATGTTTTTTTATACGTTTCAAATAATGAACTTGCTAATGCTCTTTCATCAGTAATTTGCGTTGTAACTAATGTATTGGAATTAAACCCAAAACCTTTTGTATGAATTTCCGTTTTTTCATTTCTTCTGAATTCAGTTCCTAACATAATATCAAGTTCATGAATATCATTAAACGAGGTATTGTAGTTTGCCGTTGTTTTCCAATTATATTGAAACGCATCGGAATCCCAATTTTGAATGATTCCGCCTTCTGGTAAAAAATAAGCGTAATTACCGTTACCAATACTATATCTAGAATTCTGTTCGTATTTACGTGTATAGTAACTGTCTTTATCTGCTAATTTTTCGGTTTTGTTAAAATCTAACTGTAACCCTAATTGACTATTAAACTCTATTTCATCATTTAATTTATAATTCACATCAAAAATTGATTTTAATGAATTAGAAATCAATTCATAATTTGTATTTTCTCTTTCTTCTAAAATATTATAATCTAAATTTAAATCGGATCTTTCAATTAAATCCGGATCATACACATAATTTCCAGAAGCATCTTTAACTTTTAAATAAGGATTAGCTGTTCTTGAATAGTAAGATGGATTTGTATAGGCATCTGCCCCTGTAATGTATGAAAATGTTTTATTTTGACTTCCAAATAAAGCAACACCAACCTTTAGTTTATCATTTACAGAAAAGTTATTTTTTAAGGTAATATTATAACGTTTTTGTCCCGTGCCTTTTGTGGTTCCTTGTTCATCAAATAAACCAGTTGAAAAATAATAATCATTTTTATCATTTCCACCAGAAACACTTAAACTATATTGTTGATTTAAGGACATTTGATATAGCTCATCACCCCAATTAGTATTTGTACTTTTTAAATTATTGATCGAATTTTGAGCTTCCGTTGAAAGACTACCAAAACCACTATTTGTAAAATTTGTATACTCCCCAAACGAATTTAAAATTCTAGCAACCTCACCTCTTCCTTGCTGATAATTTAAATCGGTTCTGCTTGCTAAATACAATTCAAAATCTACTTTTTGTGAAGCATCCATTAAATTTAATTTATCAAAATCAGGCTTTTGAGTAATAAAAGAAGTCGCATTGAAATTAATACGCATCGCACCTTTCTGCCCCTTTTTACTGGTAACCACAATAACTCCATTTGCCGCCCTCGCTCCATATATTGAGGTGGCCGAAGCATCTTTTAACACTGTAATACTTTCTATATCTTCTGGATTTAAACCAGCAATAGCATATGATTGTAAATTATCAATATTATCTTTATCAGTGAAATCTTTTGGAATATCGCTTCCTTCTAAAGGAATACCGTCTAAAACCCATAATGGATCTGACGAACCACTTAACGTTGAAGTTCCTCTAATAGATATTTTTGCGGGTGCTCCAGGCGAACCATTGGTAGTTTGAATAGTTACTCCTGATATTTGACCTGCTAACATTTGATCTACATTTGCGACACCTGCTTGCTGAATTTCAGCAATTTTTACATTTGCATATGAGGATGTCATTTTTCGCTTTTCAATTTTTTGATACCCTGTTAAAACAACTTCGTCTAACATTTCTGCTTTTTCTTTCAGTACAATTACCAAACCAGTAGTCTTATTATTAGAAATGGCTACTTTTTCAGTTTCATATCCCATATATGAAACCAAAATGTATTTAATATCTTCGGAAACTTTAAATGAAAATTCTCCATCAAAATCTGTTGTAGAACCTAACATAGACCCTTCAATAACACCTTCAGTTTTAGTTTTATTCCCTATAATTGCAGAAGAAACATACACAGATGCCCCTACAATTGGCATTTGCATAGTAGCATCCATAACTTTACCACTAATTACCTTTTGTTTTTGGGCAATTAACAGGCTTGGTATAAAAATTAATAGATATATTAATTTATTCATTTGTATTTACTGTTTAATTATTCAAATTAATTTCAATTCTTGCTATCAAATCACTGTAATGTGCTTTGGTTGCTCTATCTCCTCTATTTCTTTTTTTCTTAAAAAGTTTCAACGCTTTTTCTAATTCCGCTCTTTTATTTGATCCAACATCCGAGACTCTTGGTAAATACGAAAAATGAATATTTTTAAAGCTAGTATCATTGTTGGATAACGTAGTTTCCTTCGTTTTTTTAAGCAATGTATTTCTATCTACAGTCAACACATCTATATAATTTTTTTGAGTCATACGTTCAAACATATCTAACGATTTCCCCTTCATTGTTTTATTAAAAACTGCTTCAAAAAGCGAATCATATATATATTGTTCTGTAAAAACATCTTTTTCATTTTTCACAAGAATTTCATTTTCAGTAATACGCATTAACCGATCCGTATTTAGCAATGCAAAAATTATATTTGTTTGATAAATACGTTGCATGGAAACTGGCGAATAATAACGTTCTCCATCGGGCGCATCTCTTACAGCATATACTTTATTAATTATTTCAGGAGTAAATAACCATTTTTGAGGTAAAATAGAATTCTTAATTAAATAATTCAACGATTCCTTTTGAATAGAACTAGGTACAGCAGTGAAGGTGTTTTTTCCATCTCCATAAACCGTATTATTCACATATAGACCACCTATATTTGCCATTACATGATAAGTATATAATTCCCACTGGTCTATTACTGACTTGTATAATTTAGAAGCGCTGTAATAGGTTTCTCCCTCTTCCTTTGTCCATTCTAAAATATTAGGAATAATTCTTTTTAAATTTAACAATCCATATTCACTGGCTTTAACAGCATTATCGCCCAAATCTTCACTTTGTGATCTTGGATCAACCACTTCATTACTTTTTTGTTGCGGTCCATAGAAATAAAGCGGATCATTTTCATGCTTACGAATCCAACTATTTAAAATTGGTAATTCTTCATGTGCTGTTTTATCTTCTATCCATCTATATCCCCAATTGATTGCATATTTATCATAAACACCAATTTTAGGCGTAATATCCGTAACATTATCTTCTGGTTGCGCCACATAATTATAGCGAGCATAATCCATAATTGAAGGAGCTGTTCCTCCCATTTTAGAAGTAAATGTTGCTGATCTTAATGAATCTACAGGGTAACTAAATGACGCTCCCATATTGTGTTTTAGTCCAAACGTATGCCCAACTTCATGAGATGACACAAAACGAATAGCTTCCCCCATATGTTCATCAGAAAATTTATTAGCACGTGCATTTTTATCTATCGGTCCTGTTTGAACACGCATCCATGAATGCAAACCTTTCATTAAATTATGCCACCAAATAATATCTGATTCTAAAATTTCGCCACTTCTAGGATCTACAACTGATGGTCCCATCGCATTTTGAGTTTCTGAAGCAGCATATGTGATCACAGAATATCTGACATCATCCGCATCAAAATCTTTATCATCTTCTGAAGGAAATTTAACTTCTATCGCATTTTTAAAACCGGCTGCTTCAAAAGCCACATTCCAATCATACACACCTGCTTTTATATAAGGCCTCCATTGTTCTGGAGTTGCTGGATCTATATAATAAACAATTTTTTGCTTTGGTTCAACCAACTCTCCTTTATTATATTTAGAAATATCTTCATTTTTAGGTTCTAAATTCCAGCGAGTTATCATTTTCCTAGTTTCAACTTCGTGCTGACTATCTGAATAATAATCCATTGGCTTACTAAAATACCCTAAGCGATCATCATCAAAACGTGGTTTCATTACTTTTACTGGTAGTAGAACTATGTTGGTTGTTATCCCTATACTTAATGCTAATGCCGCACTGCTACCTTCTGTTACTGAAGTTGATATTAATGATTTTACAACTATATTTTTACTGAAAGTTTTTACGATTTCAATTTTAGATAAATTTGCTTTTATACTACCTCCCAACCCTGTATTTGCCAGTAAGTCACTAAAACTGTTTTCTTTACCATTAAATATTTTATTTACTTTAATAAAAACGGATGTTGAGTCATTATTTTTTGCTTCAATATCAAACTCTTCAATCACTGATTCTCCAAAATTGTCTTTTACAGAAATTGTAATTGCATCATCTTTCGGTGATTGCACTCTTGGGTTTATTGTTTTTGCCCAAACTTTATTTAATACAGTATCTCTATAAAACCTTACCAATTTGGTTTCGTAATTCATTCCTTTATTCAATCCGTGTCCGTTTAAAGAATAAGGAACACTCGATATTTTATTTACAATTAAAAAGTCTCTTGAGAATAATGAATCTGGAATTTCAAAATAGGTTTCATTTTTTAAATTGTAAACATTAAACAAACCAGGTTTTACCTTTCCTTCTTTTAAAAATTTCTGATATGTTATTTCTTTAGTCTCTTTACTTTTTAAAGTATCTTTCTTTTCTTTATCTTGAGAATAAAGCATTTCACCATTGAATACAAAAATAAAAACGAATAAAATTTGACAAACAAAACTGCCTTTCATGTACGAATTACTCATAAACTATACTAATTTTACGGTAAATATCCCTACAAATAGGTGCTTAATAAAAAAAAAGGGAGTGAACACATAAAAAAGTGGAGTGAAATTTCATTTTATGACAACAAAGGGAGAAAACATTTAAATTTTCCATCAATAATTTCCGTTTTAAATGAATTAATCTGATAATATTCATAACTATTCTTCAAATAATTCAAACCAATATGATGACTATTTTGCTCATTTATTTTTCTTGGATTATAATTGTTTAGCACAATTATTTCTTCATTATTTATTATAACTTCAATACTCAAGGGGTTTTGTTTTGTAATTTCATTATGTTTTATAGCGTTTTCCACTAATGTTTCTAATGCTAAAAATGGAATTTTTTTATTCAATTTTTTTGGTTCACAGTTATAAGTTATCGAGATATTTAAACTGTTATTAAACCTAATTTCTTGTAAAAATATGTATTGCTTTAAAAAATCGAGTTCCTTTTTAACTGAAATCAGGTTATTTTCTTTATCCTCTAATAAGTACCGATACACATCTGCCAATTTTAATACAAATTGTTGTGATAGTTCTGTATTTAAATCAATTAATACATGTAATGAATTTAGACTATTAAATAAAAAATGAGGGTTCATTTTTTTCTTGAGTTGATTCAGTTGCAACTCTGCATTTTTACGCTGATACTTTTCATTTGCTATTGCCAACTGTTCTTTTTCTTCAACTACCTTTAAATTATTATTAAATTCTTTTCTTAATTGTAACCTTGAAATACCTAACATTAGCATAAACGTAACAAATGCCAACATACTAATCCACGAAAAATAGCGCTTAATATTTACTATTGATTCTTTTAAATAAATATCTACCGGAAAACTAACTATAACAATTAATGAAGATTCACCTACTTTTACCGTATTGTAATACCTTAAAACCTCTAAACCTAAAAAGGAAGAAGTTGTTTTTATTTTAATGTTATTACTATTATTTGGCGTATAATAATCGTTTGTAGTTTCTTTCTTTTGCAACACATCTTCAATATCCACATTTTTAAAAAAACTATTTAATTTAACTCCTATAAACTTCGTTTCAGGATGCAATAAACATACACCTTCACTATTTGTAACAACGGCATAACCTCCCTCTCCTTTATAATTTTCTGAAAAATACTTCCAGAAAGAAATTAAATTTATATCATAACCTGTAATAATAGTTCTATTATCACTTAGTTTTTTAAGTAATATTTTCCTGTTAAAAACACTGTCTTTCTCCTTAACTATATCATCTATAAACAACGCTCCTTCAGCAATTTCAATAGTGTTAACAAAATCAATAATTGTATGCTTATATACTTTTGTTGAACTTCCAGAAAAAATAATATCATCAATTTTACTATCATTTAAAAAGCAGACAAAACTATTTGTAATATTAGTGTTTGAGGCTGCTAAATCACTTGTAAACTGGAGTTTTTCTTTTAAATTTTGATCTTCTTTTAGTAATGAATTATCAATAATTTTTTCTGAATCCAGTATAAAACTATTTAATTGATTGAATTCAAAAGCTATAATTTTTTCTTTAGATTTTAAGTTCCCTTGTACAATATCCTCAATTAAATTTTCCGTTACCGAAGTAATTTTAGGAGTAATTAATGAATTTCCTAAGAAAAAAATTACAATAAGTAAAATACTGACATATAAGTATTGTTGGTGTTTTTTTACTCTTACAAGAAATTTCATTTGTACTATATTAAAGGCTATTAATTATCTAGCCAATTTTTAAAGGCATTGGTATTTTTAGAACTTACTAAAATAAGTTCTTTTGAAGTTGAAGTCGGTTGTAATTCTATTTTCAATCTGTTTTGACTATATTTAAAAATATTTTTAATTGCACTATGCTTAATAATATATTTTCTATTAATTTTAAAAAAATCTTTAGGCGATAATTTAGCTTCTAAATTAGAGATTGTATCTTCATACAAATAGCTTTCTCCTTTCTTTGTAAATAAAAACAAGTACTTATTTTGAGCCATAAAATAAGATATTTCTTTACTACTAATTGAAATTAATTGTTCTCCTCTAGCCACTAAAAAGCGTTCCTGCTCATTTTTATTTTCTTCCGTAGATTTTAATTGAAGTAATAACTTTTCAATATTACTTTCCTCATTAGAAACATGCGCATTAAAATTCACGTACTTTCCAATAGCGCTATTTAATTTATCCTTATCGTAGGGTTTTAATAAATAATCTATTGCAAAAAACTGAAACGTTTGAATGGCATATTTATCAAAGGCAGTTGTAAATATTATTGGTGTTTTAATTTTTAATGTTTCAAATATTTCAAAACTTTCCCCATCTCCTAAATGTATATCACTAAAAATCAGATCACAAGTATGCTCTTTAAACCATTCTATAGATTGCGCTACACTTTCTAATCGTTTTTTTATATGAATAGCATGCTCACTTTTCAATAGTAATTTCTCTAAAGATTCTGCCGCTAAATCCTCATCCTCAATTATAACAATATCCATATTAAAATATCTTAAAGAAACTTAAATTAACCAAATCGAATTTGCTCATCATGTTAAAAATGCAAATTTAGGTTAAATGAATAAAAAAGTGCCTCATATTCATATAAAAATGAGACACTTATTCCTAATTTATAAAATCTTAGGTGCTTACTTCTTCAATTTACTCTTATACTTTTTTAAAAACTTTTCTAATTTAGGATTTATAACAGCCACACAATACCCCTGTGTTTTATTGTTATTGTAATAATTTTGATGGTACTCTTCCGCTTTATAAAAAGTATCAAATTTAGTTACCTCAGTAACTATTTTAGCATCAAAAACTTTTGCTTCATTTAAATCTTTAATGATTTTTTGCGCTTGAAGTTTCTGACTATCATTATGATAAAAAATAGCCGAACGATATTGGCTACCAACATCATACCCTTGTTTATTTAAAGTCGTAGGGTCATGTGTACTAAAAAAAACATCTAACAATTCTTGAAAGGTAATTTTTGAAGCATCAAACTTAATTTGAATAACTTCGGCGTGCCCTGTTTTACCAGTTGTCACTTCTCTGTAAGTCGGATTTTTAACAAGCCCACCTGAAAAACCTGAAGCTACGGATTTTACACCTTCCAATTGTTGAAAAATAGCTTCTGTACACCAATAACAACCATTTCCAAAAGTTGCAGTTTCTAAAGTCCTTGTTTTTTTAATTGAATTCTGAGCACTTGCAATTCCTATTGAAAAAACAAGACTCAACATTATAAAAAATTTAAATTTCATATTTAAGTTGTATTTACAAGTCAGTCGAAATTAGGCGAACTTCTTTACAAATACATTAAAAATTTTCAATGACTTTTATCAAAATAGCTAACATTTCATCGTTAAAATCCAAATGTGTAACCATTCGTAATTTTCCATTTCCCATGGTAATAAATGAAATTCCTTGTTGTTCAAATCGCTCCATAAAATCGTCTTCCGTAATACTTTCAACAATATTAAAAATAACAATGTTAGTTTCAACAGGTTCAACAAATTTTACAAATTCACTTTTTTGAAGCGCTTCCCCAATAGTTTTAGCACGCAAATGGTCATCTGCTAACCTATCAACATGATGGTCTAAGGCATAAATTCCAGCCGCAGCCAAATACCCAACTTGTCGCATGGCTCCACCAAATAATTTTCGAATACGCAATGCTTTTGCAATATGTTCTTTTGAACCTAATAACACCGAACCTATTGGTGCTCCTAACCCTTTTGATAAACAGACTGATACTGTATCAAACACTTTTCCATACTGTTCAGGCGACTCCTTTTTAGAAACCAATGCATTAAATAAACGTGCACCATCCAAATGGAATGCTAATTTATTTTGGTCACAAACTTTTTTAATGTCTTCAATTTCATTAAAATCCCAACAAGCTCCACCACCTTTATTGGTCGTATTTTCAATGGCTACCAATTTTGAATAGGGTGTATGAATGTCATTTCTACTACCAGAAACTTCATTTTGAAGTTGATTTGCCGTAAACATTCCACGGTTTCCATCAATTAACCAAGAGGTTACTCCAGAATTAAACGCCGCTCCTCCACCTTCAAAATTGTACACGTGCGCCCATTTATCACAAAACATTTTATCTCCTGGTTGGGTATGTAATTTTATGGCTGTTTGATTTGCCATGGTTCCTGAAGGAAAAAACAGCGCATCTTCCATCCCAAACATTTCAGCTAATTTAGCTTGTAAACGAATGACTGTTGGGTCGGTTTTAAATACATCGTCACCTACTTCAGCCTTCATCATAAAGGATAACATTTCGGAAGTTGGTTTCGTAACGGTGTCACTAATTAAATTAATTTTCATAGTTTAAAAATGAAAGGTTATTTTTGTAGTTCTTAAAGATAAAAATGATAACAAACGAACATTTAGTAAAATTACAAAATAGACTGAGCAAGTTAAAAACTTACCTTGATATTGACAAGAAATTAATTGAAATATCAAACGAGGAAGAAAAAACTGCCAATCCCAATTTTTGGAACAATTCGAAGGAAGCTGAAATAGTAATGAAAAACCTTCGAATAGTAAAAAAATGGGTAGATGATTACAACCTAACGGCTTCTAATTATGAAGATTTAGCTGTTTTACTTGAGTTCTATTCTGAAGGAGAAGCTTCCGAAGAAGAAATTGAAAAATTGTACAAATCGACACTTGTCTTCCTTGAAAAATTAGAATTTAAAAATATGCTTTCTGAAGAAGGCGACAATTTAAGTGCTGTAATACAAATTACTGCCGGCGCTGGAGGAACAGAAAGTTGTGATTGGGCTGCCATGTTAATGCGTATGTATTTAATGTGGAGTGAAAGACAAGGCTTCAAAATTAAAGAATTGAACTTTCAAGGTGGTGATGTTGCTGGTATTAAAACGGTGACATTAGAAATTGAAGGTGAATTTGCTTTTGGCTATTTAAAAGGTGAAAATGGTGTGCATAGATTAGTACGAATTTCGCCATTTGACAGCAATGCCAAGCGTCATACATCATTTGCGTCTGTGTATGTATATCCGCTAGTTGATGACACTATTGAAATTGACATAAATCCAGCAGATATTGAAATTATTACTTCGAGATCAAGTGGTGCAGGTGGACAAAATGTAAATAAAGTAGAAACAAAAGTCCAGTTAACGCACAAACCAACTGGCATACAAATTTCATGTTCTGAAACACGTTCACAGCATGAAAATAGAGATAGAGCCATGCAAATGTTGAAATCGCAATTGTATGAAATTGAATTAAAAAAACAATTGGAAGCACGTGAAGATATTGAAGCTGGAAAAATGAAAATTGAATTTGGTTCACAAATTCGAAATTATGTAATGCACCCTTATAAATTAGTGAAAGACGTAAGAACTGGTCACGAAACTGGAAATGTTGATGCTGTAATGGATGGTGAAATAGACAGTTTTATAAAAGCATATTTAATGGAACAAGGTCAAAAAGAAAATCCTAACGAATTATGATAATACAAAAAATTGATACCGTTATTTTTGATTTAGGTGGCGTCTTAGTCGATTGGGATCCAGCTAATTTATACAGAACCGTTTTTAATGGTAACGAAGAAAAAACACAGTGGTTTTTAAAAAATGTGTGCACACCAGCATGGAATATTGAACAAGATGGTGGTAGAACTATTGCTGAAGGTGAACGCATGAAAATTGCTGAATTTCCTGAATACGCAAAGGAAATCAAACTATTTTACAAAGATTGGGAACATATGTTTAAAGGTCCAATTATTGAAAATGTTCAATTATTTCAACAATTAAAAGCTTTAAAAAAATATAAAGTTTACGCTCTAACTAATTGGAGCGCAGAAAAGTGGGAGAAAGCTTTAGAATTATTTCCTTTTTTTAATGAATTTGATGGCGTTGTAGTTTCAGGCTTTGAAAAAAAGAGAAAACCTTTTAAAGAAATATACGAATTACTATTAAAAAGGTATCAAATAACTGCTAAAAACGCAATTTTTATTGATGACAACTTAGAAAATGTTAAAGGCGCAGAAAAATTAAATATTCACGGAATTCATTATATATCTCAAAATCAATTAATTACAGATTTAGAATCATACGATATTCTAGTTTAAGATTGAATTCTCTTTTTTTATACAACAAAATGCAATTAAAAAGACATAGACAGTGGTGTTTTAACAATATTTAGTATTTTTACAACCCTATGAAAAACACTGAATTAAAAATTCAATTGCTATGAAAATTAATCGATGTTATATGAGAAAAATACTTTATTTACTTATATTGGTATCCGTACAACTTCTTTTTAGTCAAGAAAAAACAGCACATTTTTACACAATTTCAGGTAAAGTTTTAGATGCAGATTCTAAAAACCCTTTAGAATATGCTACAGTTATACTAAAATCTACAGATACATTGAATGCTTTAGAAGGTGCTATTACAAATTCAAATGGACAATTTTCTATAGATGCTGCTGTTGGCACATATACCATTTCCATTGAATTTATGTCATATCAAACCAAAAAATTCAACTCTTTTCAACTTACAAAAAATACCAATTTAGGTACCGTACATTTAGAATTAGACACTGAGTTGTTAAATGAGATTAGTATTCATGGACAAAATAAAAGCATTGAATTTAAAGCTAATAAGGTAGTTTTTAATGTTGAAAGAGATATTTCTTCCGCTGGAAGTACTGCTACACAAATCTTAAATAACATTCCATCTGTATCTGTTGATCCCAATGGTTCAATATCATTACGTGGAAAAGAAGATGTAACAGTGATGATTAACGGAAAAACGTCCTCCATGTCTAAAACCGAAGCATTAAAATCGTTACCTGCTGGATCTATTGAAAAAATAGAATTGATTACAAACCCAGGAGCAAAATACAAGGCTTCTATTGGCGGCATCATAAATATTATTTTGAAAAAAGGAAAAGATGAAGGTTTAAATGCTTCTATCACTACTTCCGCAGGTTACAAAGACTATTACGGCGGTTTAATCACGTTAAATCACAAATCTAAAGGTGTTAATTTTTTTACTAAAACAAACTATGCATTAAGTAATCCAATTACAGTTTCAAATGCTGAAAACGTCTATTTTTTAGATCATATATCATCCTTGTTTTTAAATGAAGACAGTGAATTTAAAGCGAAAAGAAATGGGTTCAACAGTACTGTTGGTGCGGACATTGAACTTTCAAGAAACACCACTATTACTTCTACTTTTAACTACAGCAAGTTAGATTATACAAATACCAGCTTAACAACAAGTACTTTTTTAAACAATCAAAAAGAAGAAACAGCCAAAAATAATAGAAATTATGAGAATCTTTTTAAAAATGAAATTTACGAATTCATAGTTGATTTTGAGCATAATTTTAAAAAAGAAGGGCAACAATTAACCTCTTATATCTTATTAACAAAAGATATAGAAAACAATAAAAACAGTGTTAGAAATACCAACGCTAACTTTAAAAATGAAGTTTACAGACAAGGATTAGTTCTTAAAAACACTATTTATGATATTAACTTTATCAATCCTTTTGGAGAGTTTTCAACTGTAACTATTGGTGCTGGAGGTGAGTTTGGAAGCTTTCCGTATCGTTATAACGGAGATTCTAACTATACTGACATAAATTATAGTGAAGATATTTATCAAAGTTATGTAGATTATGAGTTTACAAAAGGTAAATTGTATTTTAATTTAGGTGTTAGAGCGGAATTTCAGCAATCTAACTTAGAGTATAATGATAATAGTCAAAACCTTCAAAGTAAGGCAAACGACCTATTCCCATCAGGCTCTCTAAGTTACGACTTTAATGATTCAAATTCAATTAGCTTAGGATTAAGTACAGCAATACAAAGGCTTATTCCTGAAAAGATACAACCTTATGAAGAAAAAGTAAGTGAAACGTCCTTTTATGTTGGAAATGAAAAATTAAAGCCCGTTTCTATAAAAAAATCAAGCTTAACACATACATTTAAAAATAACAATTTCACTTTTTCTACCAATGCTTTTTATGAAATTTATGACAATTATTGGGAAACTGTTACTTATGAAACTGGTGAAAAGATAAATAGGATTAATAAAATATTAACCACACCCATTAATATTGAATCTTTAAATTATATGGGGGCTAATTTCACTTCAACCTTAAAAGTTAATAACAACTTAAATTTTACTGGAAATATTCTTTTCTTAAATTTTGAAGAAAAAGGAACCTATAAAACTACAAATACTATTAATGAAGAAATTAGTAGAGACTTCAATAGCAACAGTAACACTGGATCAGCTAGTCTACTAACTCAAATTAAAATCCCTAACTTATTTGATTTTCAAACTAATATAAAACATCAATTAAAAAGCGAAAATAACTTTTATACCAGAAAAGCTTATACCTATGCCAATGCAGCCATTAACAAAGATTTGCTGAATGGTGATGCTTCTATAGGTATACAGGTTGACGACATTTTTAAATCAAACATTATAAATAGAAAAAAATTTAATGATACTTATAGCTCACACAGTATTATTGAAAATAAATATCGGACAATTATCGCTTCATTTACCTATCGATTCAATCAAAGTAAAAAAGATAGAAAAATTGAATTTGACCAAAAAGATATCAAACCAACCTATTAACTTTAATAATTATCACTATTTTTGTTAAAAACCTACCATGAAAATATACCACAATCCACGTTGTACAAAAAGTAGACAAGGACTTTCTTTATTAGAAGAGTTAAATCAAAAATTTGAGGTCATCGAATATTTAAAAAAACCCATTTCTTTTGATGAATTAGCAAGTATTATCAAACTTTTAAACATCGCTCCTATTGAATTAGTTCGTAAAAATGAACAAATTTGGAAAGATACCTTTAAAGAAAAAACACTTACTGATACAGAAATTATTCAGGCTATGGTCGATTTTCCAAAATTAATAGAACGACCAATTGTGGTGAATAATAACAAGGCCGTTATTGGTCGACCTACAGAACTTATTAAATCAATTTTATAATTTATAAAATACATTAACACTCGTTAACACATCAATTCATTTTCATAAAGTATATTTACGCCTTTATACTAACTATACTATTATTTGAATGAAAAAACTACTAATTGGCACATTAACAGTCTTTTTTTGTTTTATTGCGAATGGACAAAACAAATCAAAAACAACAACAGAAAGCGTTACAATTTCTGGAAAAGTTATAGATGAGGATACGAAACAACCATTGGAATATGCCACAATTATTTGTACTCCTATAGATGGGAAAAATATTACAGGCGGTATCACCAATCAAAAAGGAACTTTTGAAATTTCAATTCCTAAAGGAACTTATACTATTTCAGTCGAATTTATTTCATTTAAAACAAAATCTTTCAAAAACAAGGAAGTCATTGGTAATTTAAATTTAGGAACTATTGTACTCTCTACAAATTCTGAAGCGTTAAATGAAATAGAAATTATTGCTGAAAAAAGCACCGTTGAAATTCATTTAGATAAAAAAATATACAATGTAGGTAAAGATATGACCGTAAAAGGTGGAACTGCCTCTGATGTATTAGATAATGTACCTTCGGTTACCGTTGATGTGGAAGGAACTGTGAGTTTACGTGGAAGTGAAAACGTACGAATTTTAATAAACGGAAAACCTTCTGGGTTAATTGGAATTGGTGGCACAAATGCCTTAAAACAATTACCTGCGGATGCTATTGAAAAAGTAGAAGTTATTACGAGTCCTTCCGCACGTTATGATGCCGAAGGAACTGCTGGTATTTTAAATATTATTTTACGTAAAGGAAAAGCACAAGGATTTAATAGTTCATACACCGTAACTGCTGGAAACCCTGATTATTTTGGAGGTTCAGCCAATTTAAATTATCGTAAAGAAAAAGTAAATTACTTTTCAAATATTGGGTATAACTACAATAAATCTCCAGGAAATTCAAAAAGTGATGTTACTTATAATACCCCTTTTAACGACCTAAAAAGATTCAACGAAAAAACAATTTTCGATAGAAAAAACAATCGTTTTAATGCACAATTTGGTGCGGAATATGATATTACCGATAAATTATCAGCAACAGGAACTATTTTATATAGAGATTCTGATGAAAATGATATTTCCACAAATACACGTTCTAACTTTAACACAAGCAATGTTTTAACCAGTACAAAATACCGAATTGAAGATGAGAATGAAAAAAGCAACGCCTTAGAATACACATTTAATTTAACCAAAAAATTCAAAAAAGAAGGTCATTTGTTAACTTTTGATTTTAGATATGGTGAAAGTACTGAAACCAATAAAAACGACATATTTGACAAAAATGAAGTTGACTTTATTGATCCAAACAGCTTAGAAAGAAGCTTTACTGATGAAGATTCTAAAGATTTTCTATTTAAAACAGACTATGTATTACCTATAAATGAAAATACACAATTTGAATTTGGGGTAAACGTTGATTTAAATGATTTAACAACGGATTATTTGTTAGAAGAATTTGACACTTCTACCAATGAGTATTTGAACAATACTAATTTTTCAAACACCTTAGATTTTAAACAAAACATATATGCAACGTATGCACAATTTGGTCAAAAGGTTGAAAAATTTTCCTACTTAGTTGGTTTAAGGCTTGAAAATACAGATAGAACAATCAATTTACTACAAACTAATGAGTTTTTTAATGAAAACTTCACTCAGCTATTTCCAACCGTAAATTTAGGATTAGAATTTAATGAAAATGAAAATTTAACCCTTGGATATAGCCGTCGTTTAAGAAGACCACATAGTTTTTATTTAAACCCTTTTGAATCACGTACCAGTGAAACATACATTAGAAGAGGGAATATTTATTTAGATCCAACGTACACCAATTCATTTGATTTGGGGTATTTAAAAAAATGGAATAAAGTTACCTTTAATGCTTCTACCTATTACCAACACGCTATAAACAATACTGAATGGGTAGACTTAGAGGAATACCGACAAGTTGATGGTGTTGAAACCTTAATTATTATTAGAACTCCAGCTAATTTATCTTCAGAAGACAAATTTGGATTTGAATTTACCGCAAACTATAGTCCTTTTAAATGGTGGAAATTGACCAATAGTTTTAATTTTTTCAATATTAGTACCGATGGTGATTATAATAATGTAAGCTACAATTCTAATGATCAAAGTTGGTTTACTCGTTTAGAATCCAGAATTAACTTACCAGCAAAAATTGATTGGCAAACAAGTGGAATGTATGTGGGACCAACTGAAAGTGCTTTTTCAAAACGTGAAGGTGAGTTTTCAATAAATATGGCTTTTAGTAAAGATATTTTAAAAGATAAAGCAACTATAGCTTTAAATGCTAGTGATTTATTAAATTCTAGAAAAAGAAGTTGGACAAGTTATACGGATAACACCTCCTCAGCAAGTAAATTTCAACGAAGAGAACGTCAAATATTATTAAATTTCACCTACAGGTTTAATCAAACCAAAAAAGTAGAGCGAAACAGAAATAGCGGAGGTGGTAATGAAGATATGAATTTTTAAAAGAGATATATAAAAAAAGGGACAATTTAAATTGCCCCTTTTTTTATATTGCTGTATTTGTATGTATTACTTTTTAGGTATTGCTCTTCCTTCTTTTCTAAATTTCCAAGCTTCTTTAAAATAACCAATCAACCAATAAGGAATTATAAAGGTTATTAAAAAAATCATTAACCAAAATCCCATGGTAAATATGGTTAAGAACACTAAAAATCCAGAAAATTGAGATAAATCCATAACTTTTGAAGGTTGTTTTATATTGAAATACAAAATTAGCATTTATTTTTAATAAATACTAACTACTTTTTTATTTTTTTTAAATGATTTTTATCATTCGTTCTTTAAAAAAAACATGTAATTTTTCATGCTCAAAACTCACTAACCTTCGTTATAGTAAAATAAATGAAAATACTACACACAGCCGACTGGCATTTAGGTCATAGACTGCTAGAACAATCTCAAACAGAAGAGCAAACGTTGTTTTTAAATTGGATTGAAAATTATATCATAAACCAAAAAATTGATGTACTGCTAATTTCAGGCGATATATTTGACACAGGCACGCCATCAAACCAAAGTTTAGAAATGTATTATAACTTTTTAGTAAAGTTAAATGCTACATGCTGTAAATCAATCATTATTACTGGAGGAAATCACGATTCTCCAGGAACTTTAAATGCTCCGAAACATATCTTAAATGCACTTTCCATAATAGTTGTTGGTAAAGCTACAGAAAATATTGAAGATGAAGTTTTTGAAATTGATATACAAGGCGAAAAAGTAATTATTGGTGCAGTTCCATATTTACGTGATGGAGATATTAGACGTGCTGTTGCTGGTGAAACTTTTGAAGATTTGACCGATAAATACAAAACGGCGCTCATACATCACTACACCTCTATTTCCGAGCAATGCAAACTTATAAATACAACCAATGCACCCGTAATTGCTATGGGACATTTATTTGCAATGGGCGGTTCTATATCAGATAGTGAACAAAATATTTATGTAGGAACATTGGGACATATTGGCGCTGCGGATTTCCCTGCTTATTTTGACTATATTGCATTAGGACACTTACACAGACCACAAATAGTTGGTGGAAATGAAAAAGTAAGATACTCTGGCTCGCCGCATATTTTAAGTTTCAGTGAAATTAATTATGATAAAAAAGTAATTGTTTTAACAGTAAATAATCATAAAATTAGTAACATTAAAGATGTTATCATTCCGCGTTTTAGAACATTTTATAGGTTAACAGGCACAATTCTAGAATGTATGAGTGCTTTTCCAACTATTATTTCAAATGCATATAACTTAACCCCTTGGATTGAAATTGTGTTGAATGAAAATAACACCATAAACACCGTTGATTTAAAAATAGCAGCTGAAAAATACACATTTGAAATCTTAAAAATTTCTCTAAAAAATCAACCTCAATTTAAAGGAATTGAAGAATTATTAGAAAACACAAAATCGATTAAAGAACTTGAGCCTACTGAAGTTTTCAAACTTAAATGTAAAGAAATGGATATTGATATAGAAAAAAGAGCTGATATTTGGGATGCTTTTAATGAAATATTACAATCCGTTAAAAACCAATAAAAGCAGCTAGCTATGAAAATTTTAAAAATTGAATTAAAAAATATAAATTCATTAAAATCGGAAGTCCCAATTGTTATAGATTTTGAAAATGAACAATTTAAAGATGTTGGTTTATATGCCATTACAGGTTCTACTGGCGCTGGTAAAACCACTATTTTAGATGCAATTACCATAGCATTATATCATAGTGTGCCTCGTTTTAATAATTCAAAAGGTACACTATTAGATGTTGTAAGCCATGGTGCTACGGAAGCATTTAGCCGAGTTACTTTTGAAAATGAACACATAATTTATGAAGCTTATTGGGGAATTCGCTTAGCCTCCACCACAGGAAAAAAACTTAAAAATCCGCAAGAAGAAGTTCGGTTGAAGAATTTGTTAACAGGTATTACTTTAGCCGAATTAAAGAGAAATGTAATTGAAGAGGTTATAAAAGTAACACAATTAGATTACAATCAATTTTTAAGATCTGTAATGTTGGCGCAAGGTGAATTCGCCTCATTTTTATCAGCAAAAGGCCCCGACAAAGGAAAATTATTAGAGCAAATTACGGGTGAAGTTATTTATAAAAAAATTGGTCAAGGTGTTTTAGATCGAAAATCTTATGAAGAAACAGTATTGAAAGAAATTCAATCTAAAATAAATTCAGAAGATATTTTAACGGAGGAAATAAAAATAGAATTATCTAAAAAAGACCAACAACTCGATATTCAAATTGCAGCATCAGAAAAAGAAATAGATTCCATACAAACCATTGTAAATTGGTATTTAAAATCTCAGGAACTAACACAACAATCAGAAAAATTAGCCCATGAATCGCTAGAAATACAGGACCATTTTGAATTTCATAAAACTGAATTTGAATTATTAGATTTCAACGAAAAAGCAGAACCATTTAAAGAATTCATTCTGAATTTCAATAGAAATGAAAAAACAAGTATTGAAAAGAAAGCGCAATTAACTGAATTAGAAGCGCAATTAAACCTGATGAAACCTGAAATAGAGCGATTGACCGAACTTACTAAAAAAGAATCGACTGACTTAGAAATCGCCAATAACGAGTTTACCGCTTGGCAACCAACATTCGATTTAATTACAACATTAGATGGTCAACTTAGGAACGAGGCTCAAAGTCAACAAAAAGCTACCGGAAAATTAATTGAATTAAACACACAAATCAAGGCATTTCAGGATGAAAAAACGGAATTATCTAAAAAATTAACTGAAACATCTAACAAAATAAAGACAGATGAAGAATTTGTCAATCAAAACAAATTTTTAACCGAAGTCGCTTTAGAAATTTCTAATTGGGCAACTAGTTTCACCACTTTAAAAGCAAATAAAGAAACACTCTCTGAAAATTATTTATTTATTGCTCAAAAAAAGAACGATATAGAAAGTACAACGCTCGAATTAGCCACGAATACCGTGTTACTTTCAAAAAAAGTATCAGAAATAGAGCTGAGAGATACAGAAATTAAAATTATTCAAGAGCAACTTTCAAAAAATAATTTAGCCAATTTATTAGCAGAACAAAAAGAGTTAACGATCAATGAATCTCATTGGAAACAGTTCAAAAACTTCTCTGAAATAATTATAAAAGAAGAAAAAGAACTAGAAAAATTAGCTACTCAAAAAAACGTATTATCCACTGAAATAGAAGCAGTTAAAAAACAATCTAAAGAGATCCAAAAGCAACTAACTATACAAGAAACAGCTGTTGCTGATGCTGAAAAAATAGTAGATTTAGAAAAAAGCATTGCAAAATATGAAGAAGATAGACAACATTTACAAAAAGGAGAACCGTGTGGTTTGTGCGGTTCAAAAGAACATCCATTTGCTAAAAATTTCACTACAAAAGGAGTTTCTAGCTCCGAATTAGAACTTAAAACACGTAAGGACCTTTTAAAAAAAATAAATGATTCTAAGTCTGAATTAGATAAAAAAGAAGTGCTATTCTCATCTAAAATGGAGAGTATCATACAACAAACCATCAAAATAAAGGACGAAGTAAACATTATTTATTCAAAAGTAACACTACTTAACATTGCTTGTGAAATCACTCATTCCACTAAAATAGATAGTACACTACTGTTATTTTCTGAAAAGTTAAATTCATTGGATGAAAAAATAAAAGTAACACAGCAATTACAAGTTCAAAAAGATAAATTATCAACTACTTTAAATGAAGAGAACCTATTAGTTGCAACTTTTAAAACCAAAGAAGCTACACTGAATGAGAAAATTAAAAATACAAAAGCAGAAATTCACATTAAAGAAAAATCAAACAACACATTAAAAGCGCTTTGTGATGAACAAGAAAAAGACTTAAAAGCAAAACTTTCCATATTTAATTATGAATTTCCTTCTATTTTAAACAGCTACTTATTTATTCAAGAGGTCGAAAAACAGCTAGCTTATTATTACAAAACTCAAAAAAACTTAGATGCTTTAAAAGCAGCCATCACTGTTATCAACACGCAATTAAAGAACCTTGAAAGGCAGTTGACAGCTCATAATGAGTCGCTTACCGAATACAAAAAAACAATCAGCACAAGTGAAACTCTCGTTATTCAATTAAAATTTGAACGTAACAGCCTTTTACCATTGGATATTCGTGTAGAAAGTAAAAGGGAAGACTTGCAACTTATACTTAAACGCTTAACTGAAAAGGTGGAGCAACGTAAAAAACAGTTGCAAAAACTATTAGATTTACAACGGGAAAAAGAAGCCATAAAAGTTGAAAATAACAAAGAACAACTCGTTTTAAAAAATGAATTAAGTGCACTGCAACTATCATTTGAACAACAGCTAAAAACTAGTAATTTTGAGTCACTACAAGATATTAAAAAAGCATTATTGAATCCTGAAGAAAAGTTGCAATTTGCTCAAAACAAAAAACGCATAGAAGAAAAACAACTTCGATTGCAAACTTTAAAGGATGTCAATGTAAAAGCTATTATTGATCTAAATATATCCAAAACTTTTGATACTTCGGAAGCTGAAAGTAAACTAATTTTTGATGAATTTAAAGCTAAAAAAGATGGTTTATCTGCAGAAAAAGGTGAGCTAAAAGAAGCTTTTAGAAAGGATCAGGAAATAAAAGATAGAAATCAAGAGATTTATAAAAAGATACATGCTCAAACAGCCATTTGTAATGTTTGGAAAGAATTATTCAAAATTATAGGGAATTCTAAAGATGCATTTAATAGCTATGTACAGCGGTTGACTTTAAAACATTTACTAGACCTTGCAAATGTGCATTTGTTTAAACTAAATAAGCGCTATTCTTTAAAAATGGAAGAACAATCGGGCGTTAGAGAAGAGTTGAATTTTAATTTAATAGACCATTATCAAACCGATAGAGCCCGATTGGTAGATACTTCTAGCGGTGGTGAGAAATTTATTATCAGCTTAGCATTGGCTTTAGGATTGTCCGATTTAGCCAGTAAAAATGTTAAAATAGATTCTTTATTTATAGATGAAGGTTTTGGAACTTTAGACAAAAACACTTTAGAAACAGTTATTTCTACACTAGAAACTTTACAGTCACAAGGCAAAATGATTGGGATAATATCGCACGTAGAAAACTTAAAAGAACGAATTCCAACTCAAATACAAATCACTAAAAAAAGCAATGGCGTGAGCGTTGTTGCTATTTTATAAAAATAAAATAGCAACATTAGATCCTATAAAATGATTGTTATACATTATAAAACAGTTAGATTTGTGTGATTATAAGTTGAGAATAAGGTTGTAAAATCAATAAAAAAAATTAAAAATGATAACAGTAAACGAAAAGTTAGTTTATGCGGAAGAAATTGCGGTCAATTTATTTAAAGAAATTGAAGATAGACAATTGATTGTTGCTCATAAAACAGAAAATGAACTGAATGATGAAATTTTTAAGATAGCTAAAGACCTGTTTGGTATTGAAAAACATTGGCATAAGCGAATCGTAAGATGTGGTGAAAACACCTTATTTCCTTACAAAGAAAACCCGCCAAATTTAACTATTAAAGAAGATGACATTTTGTTTTTTGACTTTGGACCAATTATAGATAAATGGGAAGCTGATTTAGGTAGAACTTATGTAATTGGCAACAATTCTTATAAACTTAAATTAAAAAATGATATTGAAAAAGCATGGAAAGAAACCAAATTTTGGTTTGATAGCCAAACGGAAATTAAAGCTTCTACATTATTTGACTATGCCGTAAATAAAGCCGCTGAATATGGTTGGGAATTTGGAGGGGAAATAGCTGGGCATTTAATTGGTGAATATCCTCACGAAAAATTAGAGAAAGACAGCTATCAACTTTATGTGCATCCAGACAACCATCATAATATGCTTTTATTAGATGCAAACGGACAGAAAAGAAATTGGATTTTAGAACTTCATTTTGTGGACAGAACACGTAAAATTGGAGGATTTTACGAACAACTTTTAACATAATACAATGTATTTCAATTAAAAAGAAATAAAACAACAAATTTTTACAATCGTACTATTGATAGTTCTCTTTTTAAATTTATGTAAAGAAGCTCCAGAACATAAAACCGCTGAAACTTCAAAAACTAAAACAGTGCAACAGTAGATTTTAACGGAGATACAATTGATTAACTGGACAACACCTGCATTTGGTATTTGGTACAAAAATGACCTTTATGAGTTAAGAGGAAAAGGAAACAAAATTGAATTAACAAAAGAAGGTGAGATAATATTTAAAAATTAGAAAAAAATTAATCACACTTTGTGACTATAGGTAGTTTCCTAAAATGAATTTCTGAATTGAAAATAGTTGCAAAACATTCTATAAAAAGGAATACCCATTTAACCTTAAAATTGAATTTTCTTAAAAAATAAAAATTTAATCTACGAAAAAAATAGGCTTCCCTTAAAGTAATTTTATAAGTATAAAAAATATATAAAACACAAAAGACACCAACAGAACTGTGTTCTATTGGTGTCTTTTCAACTAAAAATTTATTGCTTCTTATTTAAATTCTGCAAAGAAATCATTCCCTTTATCATCTACTAATAAAAATGCAGGGAAATCTTCAATTCTAATTTTTCGAACCGCTTCCATTCCTAATTCTGGAAAATCAACTACTTCAACAGATTTAATACTGTTTTTTGCTAAAATTGCAGCTGGACCTCCAATAGAACCAAGGTAAAAACCACCGTTAGCTTTACAAGCATCTGTTACTTGTTTTGATCGGTTTCCTTTAGCAACCATTACCATACTTCCCCCTACTTTTTGAAAAGGATCTACATAAGGATCCATTCTTCCGGCAGTTGTTGGTCCAAAACTACCAGAAGGCATTCCTTTTGGAGTTTTTGCTGGTCCTGCATAATACACGGGGTGATCCTTAAAGTACTGTGGCATTTCTTCTCCGTTTGCAAGCATTTCACTAATTCTTGCGTGTGCCATATCACGAGCCACAATTAAGGTTCCTCTCAGGTTGAAACGTGTTTTTACTGGATGTTTTGAAAGTTCTTCACGTATTTTATCCATTGGCTGATCTAAATCTAACTCAATAGCATCTTTTAAGTGTGGCGCTTCTTTAGGTAAAAATTGTCCTGGATTTTTTTCTAATTGTTCAAGAAAAATACCTTCTTCCGTAATTTTACCTTTTACATTACGGTCCGCACTACAGCTAACACCTAACCCTACTGGACAAGATGCTGCGTGACGCGGTAAACGTATCACTTTTACATCGTGTACAAAATATTTACCACCAAATTGAGCTCCTACTCCACTTTCTCTACATATTTTAGTGATTTTTTCTTCCCATTCAAGGTCACGGAACGCTTGTCCGCCATCATTACCTTCTGTTGGAAGATGATCCAAATAACCTGCAGATGCTTTTTTTACCGTTGCTAAATTAGCTTCAGCAGAAGTTCCACCAACCACAAATGCTAAGTGATATGGAGGACACGCAGAAGTTCCTAAATCCATAATGTGTTGTTTTACAAAATTGGTTAAGTTTTCTTCTGTTAACAATGACTTCGTCATTTGGTATAAATATGTTTTATTGGCTGAACCACCACCTTTTGTCATAAATAAAAACTCATATTTATTCCCTTTTTCAGCATAAATATCAATTTGAGCAGGAAGGTTAGAACCTGAATTTTTTTCTACCAACATTGTTTGAGGAACAATTTGAGAAAAACGCAAATTATCTGTTTGGAAGGTATTAAACACCCCTTTAGAAATCCATTCAGCATCTTCTACTCCTGTATAAACATCTTCTCCTTTTTTTGCAACACAAATTGCAGTTCCAGTATCTTGACATGTTGGCAATTCTCCAGCTGCCGTAACCATTTGGTTTAGCAACATAGTATAAGCTACAAAACGGTCGTTATCTGACGCTTCTGGATCTTTAAGTATCGTTTCTAATTTTTTTAAATGAGCAGCGCGCAAATAGAATGATACATCATGATAGGCTTCTTGTGAAAGCAACTCAAGTCCTTCTGGTGCAACTTTTAAAATTTTTCGTCCATCAAACTCTACCATAGACACATGGTCTTTAGTTAATAAACGATATTCAGTAGTATCCTTTTGAATAGGAAAAGGTTTTTGGTATTTAAATTCAGACATGTTATATAGTTTTTTGGTAACTTAATTTTTTCTATTGCAAATATACAAAAATGGAAGAAGAATACACTTGATATAAAAAAGGATTATTTATCCTTTTCCTTTGAAAAAAGGAAAAAATATAATTATTCAGAAGTCGTTAAAATCGCTTTTTTACACATTGCTACAAAATAACATATACTACAAAAAGAGCATGTATGACTTTGATACTACTGAAAAATCACCAATAGCGAATACCTATACCCTTTAAAAATTAAAAGAATATGGTGTCAAAAGCTGTAATTACTGCTAGTAAATATAGGATTCAGTTTAATCGGATACTTAGATATTTTTTATTCTTTATGAATAATAAATATCGCTGGTCGTTTATGAAGGTCTGGTCGTTCGTTTTTCCAATTGCTAATACTCAAAGTCTTAATATATTCCGTTGGTAAGGTTACATCACACGCAACACATAACATAGTACTTGGGTGCAATATTGATTTTAAGTCTTGTAAAAACTTATCATTCCGATACGGAGTTTCAATAAATATTTGCGATTGATTTTTTTCTTGAGAAATTTTTTCTAAATTTTTTAAGGTACTTTTCTTTTCTGAAGCATCAATAGGTAAATACCCATTAAAAGCAAAATTTTGCCCATTAAATCCTGAAGACATCATAGCTAATATAATAGATGATGGACCCACTAAAGGCACTACTTTAATTCCTTTTTCGTGCGCTAATTTTACAATATCAGCACCGGGATCTGCAATTGCAGGAACTCCCGCTTCTGAAAGCAATCCAACCGATATTCCTAAAGCACAAGCATCTAAATATGTTCGAACTTCCATAGGATCCGCATATTTATCTAATTTAAAAAGTTTTAAAGAGGGCTGCGATTTTTCAGGACACATTAATTTAATAAACTTACGTGCTGTTTTTTCATTTTCAACAATAAAATAGTCCAATGAATCGATTGTGCGTTGTACAGATAAAGGTAACACGTCTAAAGGCTCACATTCTCCTAAAGTTGTTGGAATTAAATACAGTACTCCTGTTGATTTAAACATTTGGATTTATCTTTTTTACTATTTCATCACATGCCTGGTCCAGCATATTATACACATTTCTAAACCCAAAATCACCACCGTGATAAGGGTCTGGAACATCTAAGTTTTCACCTGGAAAAACTTCATTTAAAATAAGTTTTACTTTTACTTTATCAGCTTCATTTCTTGCCAAGTGTAAAATATCTTTATAATTAGCAGTATCCATGGCGTAAATCAAATCAAAATTATCAAAATCAGCTACACTAAATTGTCGTGCGCGTTGATCTGTAATATCTAATCCATTTAATTTTGCAATTGCAATAGAACGAATGTCTGGTTTTTTATTAATATGATATGCACCAGTACCAGCTGAATCTATCATCGTTTCAAAACCAAACAATTTTGATTTTAAAATTCCTTCAGCTAATGGCGACCGGCAAATATTACCTAAGCAAACCATTAAAATTTTAGTCATGTAATTTATTTAAAAAGTAAGTTTTTTCGTAATATCTTCAACGTATTTTTTAAACTGCTTGTCGGTTTCTGTTAAATTATCTACCGTTTTACAAGCGTGTAATACTGTTGCATGGTCACGTTTACCTATTTGAGATCCAATACTAGCCAAGGATGCTTTTGTCATACGCTTTGCAAAATACATTGCTAATTGACGCGCTTGAACTACATGGCGCTTTCTAGTTTTTGATTGTAATGTAGCAACATCCAATTCAAAATAACTTGATACTATTTTTTGAATATATTCTATTGAAACTTCACGTTTGGTATTTTTAACAAATTTATCTACAATTTGTTTTGCCAATAATAACGTAAATTCTTTTCTATTGAACGAAGATTGTGCAATCATTGAAATTAACACACCTTCTAACTCACGAACATTTGATTTAATATGTTTTGCTACATATTCCACAATTTCATCTGGCATTTCAACACCATCACGGTACAATTTGTTTTTCAAAATTGCGACGCGTGTTTCATAATCAGGCGCTTGAAGCTCTGCTGATAACCCCCATTTAAAACGAGATAATAAGCGTTGTTCAATATCTTGCATATCTACAGGTGCTTTATCCGAAGTTAAAATTACCTGTTTTCCATTTTGGTGTAAATGGTTAAAAATATGGAAGAATACATCTTGAGTTCCTGATTTTCCTGATAAAAACTGTACATCATCAATTATTAACACATCTATCATTTGATAAAAGTGAATAAAATCAATTCGTGTATTACTTTTAACAGAATCTATATATTGTTGCGTAAACTTTTCCGAAGTAATATACAACACTGTTTTGTCTGGATATTTATCCTTAATTTCAACACCTATTGCGTGTGCAATGTGTGTTTTTCCTAAACCAACACCACCATAAATTAATAATGGGTTAAATGAAGTTCCTCCTGGTTTGTTGGCAACTGCCATACCTGCAGATCTACCAAGTCGGTTAGAATCACCTTCAATAAAACTTTCAAAATTATAATTTGGGTTTAATTGCGATTCAATTTTAACTTTTTGAATCCCAGGAATTATAAACGGATTTTTTAATTCACGCTTATTTAAATCCATTGGGACTGTAACTCCCTGAGGAACAATCGGGTTTCTATTAGAACTCGGAAATTTAACTGTATGTGGATTACTACTACTGTAGTTATTTTCCATACGAACATCATAAATAAGCTTTGCATCTTCTCCCAATTGCTTTAACAAAGCAACTCGTAATAATTTAATATAATGCTCTTCTAACCATTCGTAAAAAAATTTACTTGGCACCTGAATTGTTAACGCCTCACCCGCTAATTTTATAGGCTTGATAGGCTCAAACCATGTTTTATATGCTTGTGGTTTTATATTATCTTGTATAAAAGATAGGCATTCCATCCAAACTGATGCTGCAGTTTTAGTCATTGTTGTTTTTTTCGAATTTTAATGTTTAATTTAGCCGATGAATTAGGTATTCACCTCTTGTTTTTTGATGGTACAAAAATGTGAATATTTTTCATCATAAAAAAATTAAAACCCTATTGATTATTAACTTTTTTTTACTTACTGAACCTTTAAAAGAACTAAATGTTATCAAATATAATTAAAATAAGAGTACGATATAGTGAAACCGACCAAATGCAATTTGTTTATTACGGAAACTATGCTCAATATTTTGAAATTGGACGTACAGAATGGTTGCGAAAATTCGGAATTACCTATAAAAGTATGGAAGAATCAGGAATTATGTTACCTGTAATTAGTCTAAATACAAATTTCCACAAACCTGGAAAATATGATGATTTATTAAGTTTGAAAACTACCTTGACTAAAATTCCTACGGCAAAAATTGAGTTTGACTACGAAATTAAAAATGAAGAAGGTGAGTTATTAACAACTGGAAATACGACGCTTGTTTTTGTTAATATGAAAACGAATAGACCTACACGAATTCCGGATTATATTTTATCAAAAATTAAAAGTGCTATTTAGTCAATCTTTTTATTTTTAAACAGCGTAAATCTAAAAAATATTGCTCCACTTTATCGGCGTATTTTTTCCGAATAGAAATTTTGTAGTTACAATTTAATTCCATATTATGTTCATAGACTTCAATATTATTTTCTTTAATAATTCGCATCACTTTATTCATATCTGCATATTCAAAAGTTAGCAAAAAAAACACGTCAATTGTTCTTTCAACAATTTCAGCTTCCTCTAACACTAATTTGGCCGTGGTTTTATAGGCTGATATTAATCCGCCAACGCCTAATTTTACGCCACCAAAATACCGAACTACAATTACCAGTACATTTGTTATTTCTTTCGAAAGAATTTGTCCGTAAATAGGTTGCCCTGCAGAATTATTGGGTTCACCATCATCATTTGCACGGTATTGTACCTCCTCTTCCCCAATTTGCCATGCGTAACACCAATGCCTTGCTGAATGGTGTTTTTTCTTTACTTCATCAATAAACTGTTTTGCCTCTTCTTCATCAGAAATTGGAAAAGCATATCCTATAAATTTACTTCCTTTTTCCTTAAATAGAGCATCTCCCCTAGCTTCAACAATTGTTTTATATGTATCTATTTCTGAAATAACTGTAAAAATTAATAATTCTTATAATGCTTTACTATATCCGAATCAATTTTAGTAAATTCTACGGAAGAATTTTTTAAACTCGGCGCTTTTAGCCCTTCTTTAAAAGTAGTATCTCCAATAAACACAAACGCTTCATCCCATAAATTTGCATCTATAAAACTCTGAATTGTTTTTGCTCCACCTTCAATAATTAACGATTGTATTTCATACTTAAATAAAACCGCACAAATTTGATCAGGAACATTTTTATTGAAATTTATGCATTCAAAAATGATAGAATTGTAAGAATCTATCGCATTTTTCACTTCAGAAAAAATAATTGTTTTAATTCCGTCTGTAAACAATTCATAATCAGTTGGTATTTTAGAACTCCTATCAATTACTATTCGAATAGGATTTATTCCACTCCATTTCCGAACTGTTAAACTCGGGTTGTCATTAATCGCAGTTGTTGTCCCAATCAATATAGCATGTTCTTCCGCCCTTAGCTTATGAACTAATTGTTGTGAATAGGCATTTGAAATCCAGTTGGGTTCATTGGCATCCTCTTCATTTCTTATTTTATCAATAAAACCATCTTTTGTTTCAGCCCATTTCAAAATTATAAATGGTCTTTTTTTATCATGATAGGTAAAAAATCGTTTATTTAATTGATGGCATTCTTGTTGTAAAACACCAACAACTACCTCACAACCATTTTCTTGTAAATACAAAACACCTCGCCCACTTACTTTTGAATTGGAATCTACCGTACCTATTACCACCTTTCTAATCCCACTTTCAACAATTAAATTGGCACAAGGTGGCGTTTTTCCAAAATGAGAACAAGGTTCTAAACTGACATAAATTGTGGCGTGTTTTAATAAACTTTTATCCTTAACAGATTGAATTGCGTAAACCTCCGCATGTGGCTCACCTGCTTTTTTATGCCAACCTTCACCAATAATAGTGTCATTATAAACAATTACACTACCAACCATAGGGTTTGGGTAGGTGGTACCTAATCCATTTTTAGCTAATTCAATACAACGCTTTATGTATTTTTCATGTATATTCACGTTACAAAAATAGCATTTTAAAATGACTCTTAGCAACTTTGAAATAGGAGAAATTACACCAATACACCATAAAAAAATTGACTATTAAACTGTAAAAAAAATGACATATTTTAATTAAAAAACATAAAAGAATTAAGATATTTGCATTGTTATTTGAAAGGCATACTTTTTTATATTTAAAATAATATAGTATAAATAACAAAATTTAAGCTGAAAACAACCATTGTACACTGAAATTTATAGCTGCTTAAAATATTATGATGCAACTTCTACAATTTAAAAATCACTTTTTTTCAGAACTTTCTAATATCTACCCTACTACCGAAATCCAATCATTTTTTAAATTATTGATTGAATTTAAATTAGGCTTGAATAGAATTGAAACAGCACTTCAACCAGCATTTGAAATTAATACCGAAAACGAAGTATATCTTCAAAGTGCGTTGCAAGAATTGAAAAATCACATTCCTATACAATATATAATAGGTAAAACTGAATTTTACGGATTAACATTTAGAGTTACGAACGATGTTTTAATTCCGCGACCTGAAACGGAAGAATTGGTGAATTGGATTGTTCAAGAAAATGATCAATCCGAAAAACTGAAAATTTTAGATATAGGTACTGGAAGCGGGTGTATTGCAATTTCATTAGCTAAATTATTACCAAATTCGGAGGTAACAGCCATTGATATTTCATCTGAAGCTTTAAAAATTGCCAAGGAAAATGCGTTACTTAACAATGTAACTATTCATTTTTTAGAAAAAAACATATTAGAAACTACCGAATTACCTCATAATTTCGATATTATTGTCAGCAATCCTCCCTATGTTCGTGAACTTGAAAAAGAGCAAATGCACCCAAACGTACTTCGAAATGAGCCACATTTAGCATTGTTTGTAAAGGATAACAATCCGTTGCTTTTTTATGATAAAATTGCTGACTTAGCCAAATCTAACCTAACAACTAATGGTACACTTTATTTTGAAATCAACCAATATTTAGGTAGTGAAATGAAAGAACTCCTTCAACACAAAGGTTTTACAACTGTTGAATTAAGAAAAGATCTTTATGATGTGGATCGGATGTTAAAAGCGATTCTCTAATATTTAGTGTGCTTTTATCTTAAAATTCATCCTTATTTCTTGTTAAAAATCTGTAAAAAATATCCATTGAAAAAAAGTACATTTGCACCATGAGAATTGATATCATTACCGTTTCACCGGAACTAATTACAAGTCCGTTTGAGTATTCCATATTAAAACGCGCCATAGATAAAAACTTGGTAGAAGTGCATTTTCACGATTTACGCACCTACGCGTTAAATGAATATGGGAAAATTGACGATTATCAATTTGGAGGTGGGGCTGGAATGGTTTTAATGATTGAACCTATTGATAAATGTATTTCAAAGTTGACTTCAGAAAGAAACTATGATGAAATAATTTATATGACGCCTGATGCGCCTACTTTAAATCAAAAAACAGCCAATCATTTATCGCTTAATGAAAACATGATTATTTTATGTGGACATTATAAAGGTGTAGACCAACGTGTACGCGATTTATTTATTACGAAAGAAATTTCCATAGGTGATTATGTGTTAAGTGGCGGTGAATTAGGTGCGGCTGTCCTTTGCGACACTATAATTAGACTTATCCCTGGTGTTTTAGGTGATGAAACTTCGGCATTAACAGACAGTTTTCAGGATGATTTATTATCACCTCCTGTATATACCAGACCCTCTGAATATAAAGGACTTGAGGTGCCAAAAATCCTACTTTCAGGCAACTTTCCTAAAATTGAAGATTGGCGAAATGAGCAAGCTTTTGAAAGAACAAAAAAAATTCGACCAGATTTGTTGGAAGACTAAACTTTTTTATTAAATTTGCAACCTCAAAATTAACCTCTGACGAGAATCGTGAATGTTGATAATTGAAAAACTAAGATAAAATATATTAAAATGGAAGATTTTGTAAAGTATATACAAAACGAGTTTGTAGCTAAAAAAGAATTACCTGATTTTCAAGCAGGAGATACAATTACCGTATACTTTGAAATTAAAGAGGGTGAGAAAACTCGTACTCAGTTCTTTAGAGGTACTGTAATCCAAAAAAGAGGTAGTGGTGTTACTGAAACATTTACTATTAGAAAAATGTCAGGAACTGTTGGTGTAGAGCGTATCTTCCCAATTAACTTACCTGCAATTCAAAAAATTGAAGTTAATAAACAAGGTAGAGTTCGTAGAGCACGTATTTTCTACTTCAGAGAATTAACTGGTAAAAAAGCAAGAATTAAAGAAAGAAGACGTTAATCCAATCTTTCTAAAAAATAAAAAAACCGTTTTGAAATTTCAAAACGGTTTTTTTCGTTATTAACAATTGTTAATAACTTAGGTTCATAACATGTTGATAACAAAACTATTGAAAAGTTGTAAAAATCAAAAACAATGCGTTACTTTATACAACAATTAACAGCAAGTCGTTTCACTATAACAATAGAAAAGAAAAATTTTTAAAGTTCGAAACGGGGTTATGTTAATTGTAATGTTCTTGAACATCGTTTTTAAAACCAACACAAAGTAACAGCCCAGTATCTCGAATACAATAAGAGACTGTGAATGGTTTTAAAAGCAAATTTTAAAGTAACTTGTTAAAATAGGCTTAAGAAATGAAGCAACAAAATTTTAGAAGTTATTTTAAAGGATGATGCTCGTTTTTGTAAGAAGTTGATTTTTAATAAACAACAAGAAGAGGAAATTAGTAATTGTGTTATAATTTTAAATAAGAATAACGATAGCAATTAAAATTAGATTACCGAAAACTTACGAACTGAGCACTCCATAAGAAAGCCATGATATTGTAAAAGCAGTGTTATGGCTTTTGTTTTTAAATGAATTATTAGTATCATAATTTTCATTCACTTTTTTTATTTTAAATTTAATTTACTCATCATATTTATAACGTTTTCGCTATCGTTTTTCACTCGAATATTCTTATATTTGCGTTGCAAAATTAATGTATCAAAAAATAATAGGATAAACCCATATAAGCTTAAAAAAATATTGAATAATGAGTAAAACTGCACAAATAATTTATACTAAAACTGATGAAGCTCCTGCTTTAGCAACCTATTCTTTTTTACCAATTGTTGAAGCATTCACAAAATCTTCAGGAATTGAAATCGTTTCAAAAGATATTTCTTTAGCTGGAAGAATTTTAGCTTTATTTCCTGAAAAACTTACGAAAGATCAACAAGTTGGTGATTACCTTAGTGAATTGGGTGAATTAGCAAATACACCAGATGCAAATATTATTAAATTACCTAATATTTCTGCTTCTGTACCTCAATTAAAGACTGCTATTAAAGAATTGCAAGCGTCAGGTTATGCAATTCCAAATTATAATGAAGATCCAAAAACTGCTGAAGAAAAGGAAATTCAGGCGAAATATAATAAAGTAAAAGGTTCTGCTGTAAACCCTGTTTTAAGAGAGGGAAATTCAGATAGAAGAGCTCCAAAAGCTGTTAAGAATTTTGCTAAGAAAAATCCACATTCTATGGGTGCTTGGGCGAAGGATTCTAAAACACATGTTTCTACAATGAGTTCTGGTGACTTTTTTTCCAATGAAAAATCGGTAACCATCTCCAAAGCTGGTGATGTTAAAATTGAACATGTAAATTCAGCTGGAAACATTTCTGTATTAAAAGCAACAACAACTTTACTTGAAGGTGAAATTATTGATGCAACAACGATGAATAAAAAAGCGTTGATTCAATTTTTGGAAGCTCAAATTAAAGATGCAAAGGACAAAAACGTATTGTTTTCATTACATATGAAAGCAACAATGATGAAAGTTTCCGACCCAATTATTTTTGGTCACGCTGTAAAAGTTTTCTTCAAAGAAGTATTCACTAAATTTGGTGCTGATTTAGAAAAAATTGGTGTGGATGTAAATAATGGATTTGGTGATTTAATTGCTAAAATTCAAACGTTACCTGCGGATAAAAAAGAAGCTATTGAAGCTACTATAAAATCTTGTTTTGATAACGGGCCTGCACTTGCAATGGTAAATTCAGATAAAGGGATTACCAATTTACACGTACCAAGTGATGTAATTATTGATGCTTCAATGCCTGCAATGATTCGTACTTCTGGTCAAATGTGGAATGCAGCAGGAAAACAACAAGATACAAAAGCGGTGATTCCTGATAGCAGCTATGCTCCTATTTATGAAGCTACTATTGATTTCTGTAAAGAAAACGGTGCATTCGACCCAACAACTATGGGAACGGTTCCTAACGTTGGTTTAATGGCGCAAAAAGCAGAAGAATATGGTTCACACGATAAAACTTTTGAAATACAAGAAAACGGAATTGTAAGAGTTGTAGATGCTTCTGGAACGGTTTTATTACAACATACTGTTGAAGCCGGTGATATTTGGAGAATGTGTCAGGTTAAAGATGCTCCTATTCAAGATTGGGTAAAATTAGCGGTTGCAAGAGCGAAAGCTTCAGAATCTCCAGCTATATTTTGGTTGGATAAAACAAGAGCTCATGATGCTGAAATTATTAAAAAAGTACATACTTATTTAAAAGACCACGACACCACTGGACTTGACATTCAAATAATGGCTCCGAAAGAAGCTACTTTATATACCTTGAAACGTTTAAAAGATGGATTGGAAACTATTTCAGTTACAGGAAACGTTTTACGTGATTTCTTAACCGATTTATTCCCTATTTTAGAATTAGGAACAAGTGCCAAAATGCTTTCTATTGTTCCGTTAATGAACGGAGGTGGATTGTTTGAAACAGGCGCTGGAGGTTCTGCCCCAAAACATGTAGATCAATTTGTGGAAGAAGGACATTTACGATGGGATTCTTTAGGTGAATTTTTAGCGTTGGCTGCTTCATTAGAGCATTTAAGTATTGCTAAAAACAATCCAAAAGCGTTGGTTTTAGCCGAAACTTTAGATGATGCTACCGATAAATTTTTAGAAACAAACAAATCTCCTTCACGAAAAGTGGGCGAAATTGACAATAGAGGAAGTCATTTTTATTTGGCTTTATATTGGGCGCAATCTTTAGCGAATCAAAATAAAGATGCTGAATTAAAATCACAATTTACTGCTATTGCAACGAAATTAGCTTCTAAAGAAAGTGAAATTAACAGTGAATTAAATGCTGCTCAGGGATCAGCTGTAAATATTGGAGGTTATTACCATCCAAGTGTTGAATTAACTTCAAAAGCAATGAGACCAAGTGCTACATTTAATGCTATACTTAACGGTATTTTATAATAATAATGATACATAACTTAAAAAGCGAGATGGAAAATCTCGCTTTTTTTATTTAAACTAACTAAACTTTATTAATATGGGGACATCAATTCTTTACTAATTTTTAGCCTATATTATATTGACACAAACATTTTTATAAAGTCACAAATAATTATTAGTATTTTTGAACTATGGATATAAACTTTACAAAAACTACCGAACAAACATCAAAATACAATCATTTAGAAAAAATGACTGTCGCTGAAATTTTAACTTCTATAAATACTGAAGATAAAACCGTTCCTTTTGCTATTGAAAAAAAAATTACTGAGATAGAAAAATTGGTCCTTGAAATTGTTGCCCGAATGAAAAATGGCGGACGATTATTTTATATTGGCGCAGGAACAAGTGGTCGCTTAGGAATTGTAGATGCTTCTGAATGTCCACCAACGTTTGGTGTACCTCACAATATGGTTATTGGAATTATTGCTGGTGGCGATATTGCTATTAGAAAAGCAGTGGAATTTGCAGAAGATTCAACCACTCAAGGCTGGGAAGATTTAAAGAAATATGATGTAAACAATTTAGATACTGTTATTGGAATTGCTGCGTCTGGTACAACACCTTATGTAATTAGTGGTTTAGAAAAATGCAATGAGCATGAAATTTTAACCGCTTGTATTACATGTAATGAAAACAGTCCGCTATCAAACGTTTCAAAACATCCTATTGAAATTGTAGTTGGTCCTGAATTTGTTACGGGAAGTTCACGAATGAAAGCGGGAACTGCTCAAAAATTAGTATTGAATATGATTTCAACTAGTGTAATGATTCAGTTAGGAAAAGTGAAAGGAAATAAAATGGTGGATATGCAACTATCTAACAACAAACTAGTTGACAGAGGAGCCAAAATGTTAATGGAAGAATTAAATATTTCAGAAGAAATAGCAAACGAATTATTATTAAAACATAAAAATGTACGAAACGCGATAAACAGTTACACGCATGGGAACTGATAAAAAAAAATTAGCTCGTGGTATAAAATATGAAGTTACAGCGTTACCTTTATTGCTATTTTCGCCTATTTTAATCACTATTGGCTACAAAGCCATAAAACTGAATAACAATTATATTTATTTAATTGCTGGTGTTTTAATGGCTGTTGGAGCTGTTGTTTTAGGCTATTTAGGAATTAAAATAATTTTAGATGCTTTATTTGATAAAGAAAAATGAGTATTTCAAAATTTAAAAATTGGGAATATTGGCCTTCTTACATGTTCTATGTTCCGATACTACCCTACGCTTTTTATTTAGCTTTTAAAGCTCGGCATTTCATATTTTTTTCAGCAACCAACCCCGCTATTGTACATTCAGGAAATGGAAGTGAATCCAAATATGCTACGCTTCAATTAATTCCTTCTGAATTTAAACCTACCTCTATTTATATAAAAGCAAACAGTAGTACTAAAAATGCAGTTGAACAACTTTATAAAAGTACAATTCAATACCCTTTTATTATAAAGCCTGATATTGGCTTTAGAGGGCTTTTGGTGAATAAAATTACAAATGAAGTTGAACTAAGAAACTACCTTCAAAAGCATGATGATATTAACTTAATTATTCAAGAATTAATAACATACAACAATGAATGTGGTATATTTTATCATCGGTTACCAAATGAAGAATTTGGAAAAATAACTTCCATAACTTTAAAAAAGTTTTTATCGGTTACTGGTGATGGTATTTCATCATTAAAAACCTTAATTAAAAATGATAAAAGAGCACAGTTTTATATGCCTTTACTCACTGATCTTCACAAAAAAAACTTTGACTTAATTCTAAAAAAAGATGAAGAAAAAATACTTAGCAGTATTGGAAATCATGCAAAAGGGACTCAATTTATAAACGGAAATTATTTAATTTCTAAAAAGTTAGAGCATGCTATTGATACTATTATGAAACAAATACCCAATTTTTACTATGGAAGACTTGATATTAGATATGAAACTACGGAAGATTTATTGCTGTTAAAACACGTTAAAATTATTGAACTAAACGGAATAATTTCGGAACCAACACATATTTACGACCAAAAAAACATGACTTACTTTAAAGCTTTAAATGAATTAAGAAAACATTGGCAAATTATGTTCCAAATTGCAACTATAAATCACTCTTGTTTTAATGTAAAATATGAAAGTTTTTCAACTTTTTATAAAAGTGTTTTACAATTAAAAAAATATTCAACGCTTATAAAAAGTAAAAATTAACGTAATAAATGAATAAAACCAGTATATGTTTTATCATCCGTATCATAAATTTTTAAAAGATAAAAATAGGTACCTGTTGGCAATCCTCTTCCTTTACCAATAGTTAATTTATGCTCAGATGTACCATCCCATGTATTATCATACTTTTCTTTAGAATATACCAACGCTCCCCATCTATTAAATATTTGAAGTAAATTATTTGGTTTCCTTTCAATTCCTTCAATTACTAAATAATCATTTATACCATCTCCGTTAGGACTAAAAGAATTAGCAATAAAAAAAGATTCTTCACCTAAAACACCTTTAAAATCAGAACCAATGGTTATTATTTCATAATCCTTAGGATTAAACGATACAGATTCTACTGAGCCTGTATATAAATTACCCATTATATTTTCACTCCCTAAATCTACCCACATATTGGAATTTATATCCCAGCCTACAACACTAAGTGTAGTAATATCTTTTGTTAGTAATGCAATATTACTATCCCGATCCCATGTTAAAACAACTTCTGTTTCTTCCGTACCATTTAAATCCCAAAATTCTACTTCACTTACTTTTACTAATAATTCTTGCCTTTTTGAAGTGTCAAATGAAGTATTAAATGTTGAAGGGCTATTCGGGTTTTCTCTAAAATAAGCACCGCTATACGTTGAGTTTTTCGCTTGATTTGGTAATAACATAGATCTTAATGAATTATCATCTCCAATTGGAAACGTAAACTCGCTATTATTGCTAGTTACCGCATAGCCATCTACATAATTTGAATCATTTTCACCTGCATATACATAATAGTCTAAAAAATTTAAAGATACTCCTAAGTCATTTCTTGGTGTAACTACCTTTCCTGAAAGAAATGATAAATTATTAGTTACTTCCAAAGAAGTTTCAAGAAATAAATCTCTAAAAACATCAATTTCAATAGTATTAAAAGACATTTTATTATTACCAGAAACCGATAAACGTCCGTTTAAACTATAAAAACCTGCAAACCCTACATTTTGATTGAAAGTACCATTGTTAACAACATTGGTATGAAAACCTATGTTACCGCCTTTGTGTATTTGAACATTTCCACTATTTTGGAATGCCGTTTGAGCGTTACTAGTTATACACATAAATAGAACACAACTAATAAACAAAAAAAATTTCATAATTATTTTGTGTAAAATGTAACTTTTATGGATGACATATTATTTTTCACTTCCTTCTATTTCTAATTAACATAGAATTTAACACATCCACAAGCATTCCCAATACCCGGTATCGATTTATTAGCTATTATTTGGCGATATTGACTATTTGCGCCTATCGGACTAGTACTTGTAAACAAATAATCATATGTTTCATCTGTATTTTTTTGTTCTATAACAGTATGATCACCAAGAGTAAAATTTGTTAACCTATAAGGTACATTATCTAAAAGAATTTTATACGATGTTGCTTTACTACCACTATTAAAACCTAATTGAAAATAATATGACCCACTATTATTGTCATTTAGAGTATATGTGAAATCTGTAATTAGATCTCCACCAGTTGTAATTCCTGAGCCCGTGGTTGGTGTTGACGATTGAGTAACATCTGTTACTACTACTTTGGTTGCTGATGTATTAAAATACCAAACCTCATCTACAGTAGAATCTTCTTGATTACCATTGCTTCTTTGAGTAACTATTACATCAAAACCCGTTGACTTTTGTGAACCAGCTACTACTGAAGCTATTCGAGAATAGGAATTGTTATACCCAGTCCCCAAAGCAATATCATAATTAGCACCATTTGGATGAGGAGTGTCAAAAGTAACTTTATACTTTCCAGTTTCATTTATTGGTTTTGTTACGGAGCAATTGATGTTAAAAGAATTTGTTCCATTTGCTTGTGTGTGAGCGGCTGCAAAAACATAGCCAATAGTATCTTTTTTAATTGTTAGTGTTGAAGAAGTAGAAGTGGCATCTACCCATTTTGTGCCGTTTCCAGTTGATGATAATACTTGATTTAAAGCACCTGATTGTCCACTACTATCTAATAAAGTACCTGGAATATTTACATTTGTTGCTTTAAGTGTGTTTGTGGCAGTATCCCAAAAAAAATCACTGTTTTTTTCAGTAGGTACTCCATTAGCACCTGCAAAAAACACGGAACCTGGAGTTCCTGTATGTGTTAATTCCACCCAAGTAGTACCATTAAAAATTTTAATAGTATTTGGTATGGAAATATTATTTATCCAAACATCATTTTCAAGCACAGCACCGGCTGACGTGTTTGGGTCTATATCAGTTGTATATACTTTATTATTATTAACGGCTATTTTTGTTCCTTTTTGATTAATAACGGTAACTTTTTGCGCTAAGCTTATTTGAAAAAAGCCAACACAATATGTAAACAATAAAAATTGTATGATTTTTTTATAAAACATCGTCATTAATTCATTCTTTTAAAGAGAAGCTGTATTATTATTTAATTGATTCCTTGTTTAAAGAGTTGATTATGAAATAACCAACTCTTCATATATTAAACAAGAAATAATTTATAAGGAAGTTCCTTATTATTTGATGTATTGAACTTCAATAATATCACCTGCATAAACTGGGTAATCTGCTAAAGTTAAAGTAACTGTAGATCCTGAAACAGTATAATCAGTAGTTCCAATTAATTTGGCTCCATTTCTATATACCCAAACCTGACTAAAGTTTGGAAGTGCTGGACTAACTGCTAATAGATAAGCAGTTTGGTTGTTAGCAGCTGTAAAAACTTCTTGTCCACTTTGAATTAAATCTGATGCTACCATTTTTTGAACTTCACCTGTTGTTTCATCTCTAACTAAAAGAGTGAATCCAGTACCATCAACAACTGTAGCTGCGCTTAAACTTGTTTCTTTTACTCCTGTAATAGCAAAAACTTTTCCTGTAGCATCAATATAAGTATCATTCGTCAAAGTACCTCCTAGTTGCCAAGTTGTTGTTGTAACATCACCTGTAGCATTTACAATTTGAGTTATTCCATTATTAGATTGAAAATATTTAATTGTTCCTTTGTTATCTATAACTCTAACCGCATTTGTAGTTTTAGCTACATCAGTAGTTGATTGTGCACTTGCAACACCAATTGATAGCATACATACAGCCACCAACGCTAATTTTAATTTATTTTGTAAACTTGTTTTCATGTTTGTTTAAATTTAAAGGGTTTTATTTATTTATTGATTTATTATTATTTATATTTAATAAAATTGCACTATTCTTATTTTATCGTCTTTATAACAAATTGCTTCTGGCTCCAATTCTATAGTTGTAGCATTTACAACGGTAAAAGCTATACGTACTCCATTTCTGAATACATCAATTTGTTTTGGATTTGCAATTGGGTACGGCGGTGTAAATTGACTTTGACCATCCATTGCTGTAACAACAATTTCTTCTTCTCTTAATAAAGTAGATGCTTCTATTTTTTTTAATATTC
>JAGPIQ010000181.1 GCA_018054895.1 Lutibacter sp.
GGTATAAATGGCGTGCAATTACTAGTCCGTCCCCTCCATTATTTCCTATTCCGCATAGTACATGAATTTTTATTTGTTGTCCTTGTAGCCTGCTATGAAGCCAATTAAAGCAGAGCGTAGCGGCGTGTTCCATTAAATTAATAGAGGAAATTTTATTAATTTTGACAGTTGCCTTGTCTGTCTTTGCGATTTGTTGTGATGAAAGTATATACATCAAATAAAGGTATAAAAAAACCTCTCAAATTTGAGAGGTTTTTAATAATTTTATCCTTTAAATTCACCCATTTTGGTGTATTTGTCCATTCGTTTTTTGACAAGATCAGCCGTGTTTTTCTTTTTTAATTTTTCGTACGCTTCTAAAATTGTTTTTTTAACTTCTTTAAAGGCAGTTTCTCTATCGTAGTGTGCGCCTCCTAAAGGTTCTTCTATAATTCCGTCAATTAACTTTTGTTTTTTCATATCTTCCGCAGTTAATTTTAGGGCTTCTGCGGCTTGTTCTTTAAATTCCCAACTTCTCCATAAAATAGAAGAACAAGATTCAGGAGAAATAACAGAATACCACGTGTTTTCCATCATATATACAGCATCACCAACACCAATACCAACGGCACCACCAGAAGCTCCTTCACCAATAATTACGGAAATAATAGGTGTTTTTAATTTCGACATTTCGAAAATATTACGAGCAATTGCTTCACCTTGGCCTCTTTCTTCTGCCTCCAAACCAGGATATGCTCCAGGAGTATCAATTAAAGTAACAATTGGAATTCCGTATTTTTCAGCTAATTTCATTAAGCGTAACGCTTTTCTGTAGCCTTCTGGATTTGCCATTCCAAAGTTTCGATATTGGCGAGTTTTGGTATTGTATCCTTTTTGTTGACCGATAAACATGAAGGATTGATCTCCAATTTTACCTAAACCACCAACCATTGCTTTATCGTCTGCCACAGTTCTATCACCGTGTAATTCCATAAAAGTATTACCAGCTAAAGCATTAATATGGTCTAACGTGTAAGGTCTATTAGGGTGTCTTGACAGTTGAACTCTTTGCCAAGCAGTGAGGTTTTTATATATTTCAGTTTTTGTTTTTAATAATTTTTTTTCGATGTTTTTACAGCTATCTCTAACATCAACACCACTTTCTTTACCAATCAATTCGCATTTAGTTAATTGCTCTTCTAATTCTTTTATTGGTAGTTCAAAATCTAAATATTCCATATATTATTTTTCTTGATGTAACGGCAAATATACTATAACTTATATAAAGGTATAAAAAGTTAGGTAGTTTTTTTATTTTTTAATATTCCATTTAACACAACAGTTAAAAGAATAATAGATGCTCCTATGTAAAACTTCGGACTCATTTGTTCTTTTTCGCCAAATATGATAACAGCTAAAATAATTCCATAAATTGGTTCTAAATTTATGGTAAGCATTACCGTGTAGGGAGTTAAAAACTTCATTAATTTAATTGAAACCATAAAGGCGTATGCTGTACAAATACTGCTTAATACAAATAAATAAATAAAATCATTTGTTGAAAGAGCAAAATCTTGATAGTTAAATCCATTTGTAAACAGAATGAAAATGGTGATAAATAGGACACCAAATAACAACTGATAGAATGTAATTATTTCAGCATTAATTCTTTTAATATATAATCCGTTTAACACAGAAAATAAAGCAGAAAGAAACGCAGCTATTAGTGCGTAAATAATACCTAAAGTATAATCTCCTTCAACATTAAAAATTATATATAACCCAGAAATGACTAATAATCCAAAAAATATTTCTAAAAAATCTAATTTTCTTTTAAAAAAAATAGGCTCTATAATTGAAGCAAATAAAGCTCCAGTACTTAATGTTACTAATGCTATAGAAACGTTCGCTACTTTTATTGAAGAAAAAAAAGCAATCCAGTGAACTGAAATAATAACACCTCCAATAAACATTTTTAATAATAATTTTGGAGGAATTCGAATTGGTTTTCGTTTAATTATTAAATATAGAAATACAAATATGACTGCTAAAAACATTCTGTACCATACCAAAGGAATGGCGTCAATAGATATTAAAGCGCCTAAAATAGCAGTAAAACCCCAAATAAAGACTATTAAATGGAGTTGTAAATAATTTTGAAAATTAGTTTTTTGCATTTTTTAAATAGAGATAAACAGCTAATGCTCCAAAACATATATTTGGTAACCAAACCATAAAAAACGCATTTGTTTCTGCACCTGCACCTAATACTTCTGCTATTTTTAGTAAAAAAACATACACAAACATTAGGGTAATTCCAATAGCTAAATTAAGTCCCATACCACCTCTTTTCTTTTTAGCGGCCAAAGAAACGGCAAGAAAAGTTAAAATATAAGATGAAATAGGTAAGCTTGTTCTTTTATGAAACTCAACTAAATAGGTGTTTAAATTGCTCACACCTCTTTTGCGAGATTGCTCAATATGTTTACTTAATTCAATAGAATTCATTTCTTTAGCTAAATCATCTGAATTTACTAAATCGTCTGGAGTAAAAGAAAAAACCGTATCTAGTAAAACTCCCGAGGATATTTCATCTCGGTCATCATATATAGTTCGTTTTTGATAATTGGTTAATTTAAAAGCGGTATCAGTTTCAATCCATCGAATCTGCTCAGCTAATAGTTTGTATTTTAGCTTAGTACCGTCATATTTTTCATAAGCAAATTTATACCCCTGCTTTCTGTCAATTGAATATGTTTTGATAAAAATATAATCATTTGGACCTAATTGGAGGTTTAAATTTGTTAATTGATCTGCATTATAGGTGTTTTTTTTTAAGTAAGCTTTGTTAAACGCACCAAAAGTTTTATTACTATTAGGAACAATAAAATGATTCATTGTTAGTCCAAAAATCACAATAATGGTTGCCCCAATAAAATAAGGTTTTAAAAAGCGAGTAAATGATATTTTTGCAGAATGAATTGCAATAACTTCTGTATTTCCTGCTATTTTTGAAGTGAAAAATATCACTGCAATAAACAATGCAAGCGGCATAAATGTATTTCCGAAAATAATTACGAAGTTAAAGTAATAATCTCTGGCAATTTCACCAAAAGATAAATTAGCATGTCTTAAAAATTTATCAATTTTTTCAGAAATATCAATAGCCATTGCAATTGGTAGCAATAGCATTAAAATGAGCACAAAAGAGCTCAAAAATTTCTTTAAAATGTATTTATCTAATATTCTCAACTGTTTCTATACTTAAAAATCAATTATAATCGTTGATCCATTTGTCGAACCATTTTATTTTTCCATTCGGTAAAATCTCCAGCTAATATATGTTTTCTGGCTTCACGAGTCAACCATAAATAAAAACCTAAATTGTGGATGGTCGCAATTTGTTTTCCTAATAATTCATTAGCAGCAAATAAATGGCGTAAATATGCCTTGGTATAATAGGTGTCTACAAAAGTAATATCCATAGCATCAATAGCAGAAAAATCATTTTCCCACTTCTTGTTTTTTATATTAATCGTTCCATGTGCTGTAAACAACATTCCGTTTCTGGCGTTACGAGTCGGCATTACACAGTCAAACATATCAATACCCAAAGCAATATTTTCTAAAATGTTGATTGGTGTTCCAACTCCCATTAAATAACGTGGTTTGTCTTCTGGTAAAACAGCTGTTACAATTTCAGTCATTTCATACATTTCTTCCGCAGGTTCACCCACTGATAAACCACCAATTGCATTTCCTTCAGCGCCCACACTTGCAATAAATTCAGCAGATTGCTTTCTTAAATCTTTGTAAGTACTTCCTTGTACAATAGGGAAAAAACTTTGTGAATAATCGTATTTAAAAGGCGTTTTTTCTAAATGTGTTACACATCTATTTAACCATCTATGTGTCATGTGCATAGATCGTTTTGCGTATTTATAGTCGCAAGGGTAGGGTGTACATTCGTCAAAAGCCATAATAATATCAGCACCAATGGAACGTTGTAATTCCATAACGCTTTCAGGAGTAAATGTGTGGTAAGAGCCATCAATATGACTTTTAAATTTTACACCTTCTTCGTTTATTTTCCGTCTTCCGGATAATGAATACACTTGATATCCACCGCTATCTGTTAAAATATTACGATCCCAGTTCATAAATTTATGCAATCCACCTGCTTGTTCTAAAATTTTAATTTGTGGACGCAAATATAAATGGTAGGTATTTCCTAAAATAATATCAGGATTTATTTCATTTTTTAATTCAGTTTGGTGTACTCCTTTAACGGTACCAACAGTTCCAACGGGCATAAAAATTGGTGTTTCAATTAT
>JAGPIQ010000067.1 GCA_018054895.1 Lutibacter sp.
CACCTTTAATCATTCTTATTTTTTGTTTGAAATTATACTTACTCGGATTTTAAAATTGATTCTTTTTGAAAAGACACCTCTATTTTTTCAACTTTCCCAGTTCTATCAAAAATTTGAGTACTACATACTAAATCAAGTTTTAATGTGTCAAAATGAACGTTAGAACCATCGTTAAAAACGACATCAATACCACTTTTTGAGGCTATTTTATAGCTTACTGGAATTTGACAATAGGTAAAACAAAGTGAATTAGCATCTAATTCAATTTCTTTTGCTTCTTGATGAATATTGAAATAGTTGAACGTTTTTGAGTCCTTTAAAAATTCTGAATCTTTTAATAATCTTGGACTAAAATGAATGATTCCTTGTTTTACAAAAACACCTAGTTCTCCAAAACGGCTTAATACATCTTCTTTCACCTGACCCGTCATTCCTGGTTGTTGCGCACCTTTTCCTCCTGGTGTATGAGAATATGGATCTGTTGGGAAAGCACCGTATAATTTTGGCGATTTATGGACACCAATACCTTCGTATATTTCAAAATAATGATCGAGCATATTGCCAATTAAGGCATCATTTTCTTTGTTTTCAATTGCTTTTAGGGCATTTTCCTGAGCAGCTAATAACAATTTAGAAACCATGTGCCAGTAAATAGATCCAAGACCTTCATATCCAAAAAAGGTTCCTGATCTTCCTGTAAAAGCTTTGTGGTTGAATATTTTTTCAAAAATAGAAAGTACTAATTTTGAATCTTTTTCAATTAAATCTTGATATACTTCTGGAAGTTCAATGAAGGCTTGTTTTAAACTATCTGCATTGTTGAAATTTCCGTTAAAATGATAATTTCCTAAACAATCTACCTGAATAATTTGGGTATTTCCATCTTTCGTAAGTTGTTTTAATAAAGATGATTTTTGAACCTCAGTTTTAGCAATATTATTTTTATCGCTAAATCGTGGTAATTCTTTATTTGGATATAGAATATAACTGTATTGATCTGGTCTAAACAACGCACTTGCCTTTAATCCATTTAAAACTTCTAAACTGTTTTTTGAAGACAAATAACCAGAACTCAACACAGCAACCTGTCCTTCTAACATTTCTGGCAAATAGGAAATTGAAACTTCTTTGTCGTTTTCAATAGTCATTAAATTATACGCGTGGTATAAATTATCCGCTCTTTTATTAGCATCAATTGAATGATCTAAATATTGAAGTGTAACTTTTGTAAAGTTTAATAAATCTGCTTTTGAAATGGTGTCTTTATCACTTGAAAAACCGCCTTCATAAACACTTGCTCTGTAATTACTAGCGGCAATTCCAAGTCCATCTAACACTGTTTTTCTATCTTTATCAGAAACTTTTCCTGCTAATATTTTTTTGTTTGATTGTAAGGTATCCACAACTTCATTAAAGAATGTTGCCAATTCGATAGAAATTTCAACAGTGTCTAAATCGGATTTTGAAACGGTTTCCTCTAAGAATTTTAAAAAGCGTCGTAAATAATATAGCGTAACCATAGAAACTCCATTTCCTACCAAAGCATTATTTGCATCGTTCCATTCTGGGCGTTGTGTATTCATCCAAATACCACCTTCAGGAATAAAGTTTGATACTTTTGCCAACACGGTAACTAATAATTTTTCAATTAGATTTACCTTATAAATAAAATAATTTTCATCACGCAACAATGCACCATCCGCACCTAACTGATTTTTTTTCTCATTGATATATTCATCTAATTCAGCATCAAATTCAATAGTGTCTTTTGGGTTTTCTAGGATATCCTCGTACTTTTTAATTTTGTATGGAACATTGGCATACACAAAAATTTCTTGACTAAAATAGCCTGCTAATTTAGTTGGATAATGGTTTTCAATAAATTCTAAAAACTTTAATAAATAGATAATTTGATGATCGCCCCAATACCCAATATATGACCAAGGATTATCTGGCTCCACAGTTTCCCAATCAAAACCACCTTTTGTAACACGGTATGGATTGTACCCTTCAAAAGTTGTAGCGTTTAAAAACTTATGAATCATACTTTCAATAAACGCAGGATATGAATGTGCTAACGCTTCCCAGTTTTGGAAAATATCGCGCCAGTTTCCTTCATAATCTAATATTTTTGAGCCATCAACTTCACTTGTTGTGTTGATAGAAAACTTGTTCCAAGGTCGGCTTGGATCTCCGTGTCTTCTACTAAATTTTAATGGCATATATTCAAAACAAAGTCTTTTGTAATTTTTATCTGTTTGACTATTTGCTACTTCTTTTAAATATTCTAATGAAAATACTTCAGGAAGATTTGCCAAATCATCTTCTTTCTTTTTATGTACTTTTTTATTAGCGTTTGCAATGTATTTTACAAAATCATCTTTTTCAATTTGATAATTAGAATCAAAAATTCCACCACGCATAATGTTGAAAAGTGTGTTGGAGAAATGACGTGTATTTATTAAGTTATCATTAGACAATTGAATACCATCCGAAGCACCAGAAAGCTGCAATAAATTTACAGTACCTAACTCAACATCTGCTTGAATAATGGCTGCTAAATTCTGTTCATTTTTAATGGTTTCCTTAATTTTTTGTACATCAACAATAGTTTGATTTACATTGGCAATAAGCATCCAGTTTTTTTCTGAATTTGCTTTTAATGTTATATCTGAACACGTAAAATAAGCACCTTTTTCAGCTTTTATATCCACTTCTTGAACAAGATCTTTGCCTTTTCTGAAATTATCTAGTTGCGTTGACGACAATAAATACGTTGGATTTTCAATACCAATTGACCATACAATATTTGCTTTTAAGGCTTCGCTTGGTTCTGCTTTATCTACAATAATGGCACTTAAAGCGTAAATTCCTAATCCTGCATCTGCTTCTAATTCGCATTTTTTATAAGCATCAACCAAGTTGCTACTTGCGTTTTGCAAATCTGCACCAACGCCATACGGTAGTATGTTTTGGATTCCATCTAAAACAGTAACTTTTAATACTTTATCGGTATTATTAACTATGGTCGATTTTTTTACAAAACCATACTCACTACTTGAATTCCATTCGTATTTAAAAGTAACACCTAAAGTGTGGTTAATTTCTTCAAAAATAACTTTGTTTCCATAGCTATTTTTATACAAATTTCTACTGATTTTATAAATACCTTCATATCTATTAGAAAAAGGTTCCCATAAATAGGTTTTACCTGCTACATGAATTTGAATACTGGTTTTGCTACCTGTAATTTCAGCACTTTCTGTAATTTTATCATCGGTATAATAAGGAAACAATGCATAACTACTATTTTTTCTTCCTGCAGTTAATCCACCATTGCTTGAAATAAACATCCAATGGTTAGAGTTACTTACAATACTCATAAAAAAAGGTCGCATTTCATTTACATTCGTAATTTTATAATAACTTTCGTTTCCGATAGTTACTAAATCTCCTTTTACTTCGTTCGCTTCAAAAGAAATATTATTTTCACCTATATACATTGTACTGTTTTTTTTACTTAATTATATTTTTTTTAATTAAAACCTCTTTTAAATTAGTATTTAAAAGAGGTTTTAATTTAATATGTGCTCTTTTTATTAATTCACTTTAAAAGGAATATTTGCGGTTGCTGTATGATTATTTCCATCTTTTACATACGCAAATAAGCGATAAGCTCCTTTTTCATTTGGAGCCTTAAACACCAAATTCCCTTCTTTATTTTTAATAATTTCAAAATCAACTGCTTTTGGTCTTTTTTCAAAATCTCCACCATCTTGCAAGTCGGTACTTTCCTTTAAAATTTCCCAACTATACTTTAAATCATCATTTTCAAAATCTTCAACTTTAATATTGGCAATACACTCTTCAGTTGCTTTTACAATTACATTATCATTTGCTGCTTTATTATTCATTTGAAATAATTGCATTTGTGGAGACCTGTTCTCTGGCCAAGTATTATTATTCCAAACATAATGCATAACATCAACCGATTCAGTTTCACTACCATCTTCTAAAAACACCCCATACCAAGTTGGTGTACGCTCTTGTTTTTGACCCCATAAAAAAACATACGAGCCAATACATTGCAACGAATCTGCTTTTATAGCAACTTCATATCTTTTTAAATAGTTTGCCGCTTTTAGTGTACTGTTTTCTTCAATTGGAGCTCCCCAAGAAGTTTTAGCAACTTCCCAATGACCTGTTGCTCCCCATTCTGTAACCATATAAGGACCTTCCCAACCATACTCTTTAATCATTTGTGGCAACTCGTTTATTTTACCATACAATTGAACCGAAAGTATGTCTAAATCCGTACAACGCTCTTTAATATAATCTACATCTTGTTGTGAAATACCTGCAAGTGTAGAAGTTGTTAAATGATTTGGATCAACTTCATGAATCATTTTTGAAATATCATTTACCGCATCCCAAACTTTAGGATTTGTAGCTCTTAAATTTAGTTCGTTTCCAATGGCCCATAGTAGCAATGCTGGATGGTCTTTTAAGGCAATTACTTCTTGCTTAATTCTTTCCAATTGTTCCTTCACTGCAATAGGATCATCATAATTAAATCCGTGGCGTTCTCTGGCAACTTCAATTCCCATAGTTACCATTAAACCGTGTTTTTGGGCTGCATCTAACACCTCTTTTGCACTTTGTTCCCCATTATCCGTTCTCCAAGTTCTAAAAGAATTCCCTCCGTGTTTTGCAACGGATTCAATATTCCCAAATTCTAAACCTGCTCCTTTTATATAAAAAGGCTCGTTGTTTACATACAGTTGGAATTGACCATTGTTGTTTTTTAATTCAACCTTAGCAGGGGTACTTATTGTACTCATTTTTTCTTTTGTTTGAGGTTTTGTAGTACATCCAATAAGCAACACACTGCTTAGTATAATTTTGAATATTATGCTCGTTAATTTCATTATTAATTTTAATTCTTTACTAATTCAAATTCTATTTGTTCTAAGGATTTTCCTTTTGTTTCTGGCAATATTTTTAATAATATGAAGAACCCAAATACGGCGATTACACCAAATATTAAAAAGCTTATGGCGTTTCCTAAATTTGATAATTCCCAAGGAAAAACTTGTTGCACTACCCAACTGATAAATGAATTTACGAAACCAATAACACCAATGGCTAATCCTCTATATTTATTTGGAAATAATTCCGATAACATTACCCACATTACAGGCCCTAATGAAAAAGCAAAACACGCAATAAAACCTAAAATCCCTAATAAAACTAAGGTTGCATTTATGGTTGTAGCTGCTTCTAAAATAGACCCTTCATTTTTTGCATATACTTGGTTTCCCAACGCTGATTTCATATCGTTTTTAAAGTCGACATCATTCGTGTACAATTTATCTGCAAAAGGTGCTAGTTTGTTGATTTCAACATCCTCAAACTGCGCAATTTTTTCTGAAGAAAGCTGATATGTTGCTTGGTTAAAACCATACGCACATACCAACAAACTGACAGCAATACCTGCAATACCAACTAATAGCAATGGGCGTCTTCCCATTTTATCAATTAAAAATATGGCAATGATGGTAAAGAAAACCGTTGTTAAACTCAATAAAATACCTGATGCAAACGAAGCATCTGTACCAATTCCTGTTTGTTTAAAAATAGAAGTTGCGTAAAAATACACAGCGTTAATTCCTGTAATTTGTTGCAATACCCCTAATACCAAACCAACAATTAATATAAATCGTAAGGAAGGTTTTAACAATTCTAAAATTGAGACTTTTTCTTTATTATTTTGTTCGTTTATATTCTTTTCAATGGCTTCAACCTCAATGGTTGCCAATTGTTCTCCATACAAACTATTCAATACTTTTTTTGCTTCGTCTATTTTACCAACTGAACACAACCAACGTGGACTTTTTGGTACAAAAAACAGAAACAAGAAATATAAAATGGCTGGAATAAATTCTACGCCCAACATCCATCTCCAAACATTTTCATCATTTAAAAATGAACCGCCTTCTGTATTAATTTTATTGAAATAATAATTGCTTAAAAATGCCGCAAAAAAACCTAAAACTATGTTTAATTGTTGAATTGAAACTAACTTACCTCTGTTTTCAGCTGAAGAAATTTCAGCAATATATGTTGGTGCTAAAATTAGTGCTGCACCAAATGCCAAACCACCAATCATTCTTGCTATGTACAACATTTCATACGAAGTTGCGTATGCCGAACCTATGGCTGAAACGGCATATAAAAACGCCACATAAATTAATATTTTTTTTCGACCAATTATATCGCTTAATCTACCAGAAATTAACATGGCAATCATGGCTGCAAATGAAGGCGAACTTACCACCCACCCTGTTTGTCCATCACTTAAATTAAATTCTGGACCCGCATAAGACATGACTCCTGAAATTATTCCAGCATCAAACCCAAATAAAAAGCCTCCTAAAGAAACAACAAATGCAATAAATACAACTTTTTTTGACATAATGAATGTTGGATAGAATTTCTATTTATTTTAAAACAATTGACTGAATAGATCTTTCTGGAATAGAAAATTTTGCTGTTTTACCATTTAAAGTCAACATATAATCTAACGCATTATCACTATCATTTAAAGCCACTACAACAATGCTTCCATCTGTATTTACAAACGAAGTTGCACTTAAATGGTTGGCAGTTGTACCCGTTGATAACCTTTTAGCTCCTGGACGAATAAACTTTGAAAAATGACCAATATAATAGTATGAATTTGTAAACGTTAATTGACCGTTTTGCGTGTTTCCGTGAACTGGCGCAAAACATAAATTCCCAACATGGTTTGGTCCTCCTGTTTGGTCTAATAAAATATTCCAATCTGTCCAAGCAACCGTTCCGTTGTTAAAATCATTAATCATAGATTTTCCGTAACGTTCTGCTAATTTTGGATCTGCAATTCTGCTTAAATCATATTTTTCATTACACCCTTCTGTAAAAATTAAATTTTTATCTGGAAAAGCATCATTTACCGCAGCAACATTTTTATACATTGGTTCTCCATCTTTCCAATCTTCATACCAATGAAAACCAGTTCCCCAAACATATTTATTTGCTTCTGGATCACTCAAAATAACATTCGCTCTTTCAAACATTAAATCTCTGTTATGATCCCAAACAATAATTTTTTTATCACCTAAACCTTCTTTTTCCAATGTTGGGCCTAAGTTATTTTTTAAGAAATCACGTTCTTCTTCCGCAGTATAAATACATGATTCCCACGTTTGTTTCGCCATTGGCTCATTTTGAATAGTTAAACCCCAAATAGGAATTCCTTCTGCTTCATATGCTTTTATAAATTTTGCGTAATAGTTTGCCCAAGGTTGGTAAAATTCTGGCTTTAATTTCCCTCCTTGTAACATGTTATTGGTGGTTTTCATAAACGCTGGTGGACTCCAAGGACTTGCGTACATTGTCAACGTTCCACCCGCAGCTTCAATAGCTAATTTTGTAAAAGGCAATCTAAATTTTCTATCGTGTTCAATAGAAAACGTTTTTAAATCTGTGTCACCTTCTTCAATATACGTGTAACTAGCACTTGAAAAATCGCAACTATGAATAATGGTTCTTCCTAAAGAATATCCAATTCCTTTATCAATACTATAATAAGCTTCCATAAAAATCTTTTGATTTTCAGGACTTAATTTATAAAATGTTTCAGCTGCAGCATCTGTTAATGCGGCTCCAATACCCAATAATGTTTGGTGTTGTTTGTTGGTGTTTACATATATAGAAGCTTCAGTTTCTAAGGGTTGTTTAAATGCTGAAAACGGAATATTTGCATCCGTTAATTGCAATTTAACATCTGAATTTGAACTAGTGGTATATACCGCTACTTCTTTTATCTCTTTTATTATAATTGCATCGCTCACTGGAGTTTCCTCAGTTACATTATTCGTGTTTTTTTGTTGTTCGCAACTTACTAAAAGTTGTACAAACATAAAAACAGCTGCTGTTTTAACTATTAATTTGTGTTTCATTTTTTTTTGATATTATATATTAATCTTTCAAAAGTAACTATAGGTTTTAAATAGTTCTTATACTTTTTTATCAAAAACTTAAACAATAAGTTTAGTTTTACTTTTTAGCAAGCGTAATTATAAAAATAACTCGACGCAATAAATGATTGATGCAACTTTCTCTTTTTACTTCGGAAACTTTTTACCTAAAATTTATTTTAGTTTCCAGCATGTTTGTTGTTCTTAAATTTAATAAAAAGGTCAGCAAATAATCCAACTGACCTTTTTATAATTAAAAATTTATTACTGATAAAATCTTACATAATCTATTTCCATTGAAGCTTCTGTAAATGCGCCATCAATAGTTCCTCCTAAACTTCCGCCCATAGCTACATTTAAAATCATAAAGAAATCTTTATCATAAAATGGTAGCGTAGCATCATTCGTCATTTCAAAAAACTTTACATCATCTACAAATATTTTAATAGACTCTTTAGTACGTTCTAAGGAATATAAATGAAATTGACTAGATACATTCGTAATAGCAGTAGTTTTACCATAACTAGCCTTCGCTAAACCTGATGTGTTATACCAGTGCAATGTACCAAGAGTTTCATTTTTATTTGCTCCAGTTTGTTCCATAATATCTATTTCACCACATTTTGGCCAGCTAACAGTGTCAAAATTACTTCCTAACATCCAAATTGCAGGCCAAGATCCTTGTGCTGCTGGTAATTTAGCATACACATCCAATCTACCATAACCAAAATCTTTTAATCCTTGCGTTTTTAGTCTAGCAGAAGTATAAGAAGTTCCATCTTTTTTTGCTGTTATTTTAAGAACACCATCTGCAACTATTACGTTATCTGCGCTATTTGTATAGGTTTGAGCTTCACCATTTCCCCATCCACCTGCACCAAGATCATATGTCCAAGTTGCTGCGTTTGGAGCCCCAGCAGTATTAAATTCATCAGACCAAACTAGCTTTGAAAAAGCTTCTTCTTGTTGTACCGGTTTTGTTGATTTGAATACATGATACCATGCAGCACCAGATCCTGAAGCTGGGTTTTCTACAATTCTAACTATTAATATATCTTTAGTTACACTAATTATATCATACGTACTAGCACCTACATACCAACCCATAAAACCTCCATCAGCTATTTCAAAAGCTGTTTTTCTGTAGGCATATCGAGCATTACCATTAGGAATATCTTTAAATGAACCTTCTAATGCCGCTTTAGAATCAGATGGAAATAAAGACACTTTTTTAACTCCTAACATTGTAGTTGCTATACCTGCACCATGACATTGATCTCCGTCAACACCAATATAACCTGCATATGTTCCAGGAATAAATGCGGTACCCTCCGTTTGTTCAAAAGTTATACCATCGGCGGTTTTTGTAAACACAAACTCATCTGAATACATACAACTTTTTTCAGTATCCCATGCTTTAATTCCACTCCACCATTGTGGCCAAGAGAATTCTAAATCACCATAATTATCATTTGCTGGTCCCATACCTACGTGTACGTCTAAATCAGCTGCCCAATACCATTTTTTACCTTTACCTAAAATGCCTCCACTTAAAAAATCTTCAGCTTCTTCATCAGAAAAAGAACTATATACTTTTACGTCTACTGAAACTGTAGAAGCAACTCCTCCTGTTCCAATTGCATTAACCGTAACAGTAAATGTATTAACACCTACTTTAGTATATCTATGAGTAACTTTACCAGTAGGTGCAACTACAGTGCTACCGTCTCCAAAACTATACGTATAACTAATAACATTGTCTGCGGTAGTTTCAAATGTAACAAAGCCAGTTCCATCTCCATCTAATAATAATGGATCTGCTAAATTTTGCCCAACAATTTCGGTTACTACTTCAACATTTGAAGGTGCTATTATATCTCCAAATTTGTAGTTTTCATCTTCACAGCTTGTAAAAAATACAAGTGTTAGAAAAATACCTACTATATATTTTATGTTTTTCATCTTTTATATTTTTTAATTATGATAATTGAAATCGTCTATATAAGCAACAACTTTATCGTTATTACCTTCGCCATTAACTTGCAATACAACTCTATTAAAATTTGTTCTAGCAAGCGGATTTGCAGCTCCAACAGTTACATCATTTGCAAAATCAAAGGTCACTTCTTGCCAAGCATCTAATACAATGGTTTTAATAATTTCGGTTTGTTGTGCCCATGGTTCTGCAGCAGTACCATTTTGTAGTTTTAAGGAAATTTTATTGATTTGACTTCCTGTAACTCCACTTGATGGTACATAAATTTTTAATGTAAATTTACTTTTTGCAGTCATATCAAAATTTGGTGATACTTCAAAACGAACATTTGCGTACGTTCCTCCAGCATCATCATATTTTAAAACTGTATTTGAATTATTAGCTAATACTTTAAATGGATTGGCAAAAGCAGTATTCATTCCGCAATCATCTCCTGTCCAAGTTGTAATGGTACCACTTCCTTCAAAATTATCCGTTGCATACGGAGGTGTACCTACATCTTTTTTTATTCCATAAGAAAAATCATCAATATAAGCTATCACTTTATCGTTATTACCTTCACCATTAACTTGTAATACAATTCTATTAAAATCTGTTCTAGTAAGAGGGTTTGCTGCTCCAGCAGTTACATCATTCGCAAAATCAAAAGTAACTTCTTGCCAAGTATCTAATGCAATGGTTTTAATAATTTCGGTTTGTTGTGCCCATGGTTCTCCTGCTTTACCATTTTGTAATTTTAAGGAAATTTTATTGGTTTGACTTCCTGTAATTCCACTTGATGGTACATAAATTTTTAATGTAAATTTATTGTCTACTGTTAAATCAAAATTAGAATCAGTATCAAAACGAACATTTGCATACGTTCCTCCTGCATCATCATATTTTAAAACAGTGTTTGATTTGTTGCTTCCTGTTTTAAAAGGATTTGCAAAAGCATTATTCATTCCACAGTCATCTCCAGCCCAAGTTGTAATAGTACCACTTCCTTCAAAGTTGTCAAATATTAAAGGTTCAACTGTTGTAGTTGCTTCTCTCCAAAAATACATGTTATCTAAAAACACCGTACCAACTGGAGCAGCAGCAATAACTATTTGATTGATATCTGTAAAAGGAACTCCTTTAAATTCACTTAAAGGAATGTCAAATGATACCCATCCACCTTCTTTAGTAATTGTATTTGCTACCTCAAATTCAATATTATCAGAGCCATTATTATACCCTGTTTTGTTAAAATCGACAAATTTCACTTTAAACGTTTTTACATTTGTACTCCAAACATCAACGTGGAAATATTCCATTTCTGAGGCATCAATTGGTGAAGTTTCTGTAATAATTCCCGCATAACTTAATCCTCTATAAGCAAGTGTTTTATTTCCTTGAATTAAAACCTCTTCTTTTAAAGTTAAATTAGACCAATCTGTTACAAACATATCAACTTTAGTAGGTGTATATTTATCACTAAATATTGAAATTACATCAACAACTTCTCTGGTTGATGGAGTTACAGCTGCTGTTAGTGGTTGTAAAATTTCTGTTACTAAAAATTCCGTAGTTTTTTCTGTTGTTTGAATTGCTGCACTTTTAGCTACTACTCTTATTGAATAAGTACCCGCTGTTTTATAAGTATAAGAAACGGTTTCATTAATATTTCCAGAAACTGGATCTTCATTTCCAGCTTCTCCAAAATACACATCATACGAAGTTGCATAATCTGCTGTAGCTGTTACGTCTACTTTTTTAGAAATAGCTGCGTCGTTTTCTATTACTACTACCAAATTTTCAGGTGATTTAAAAGATACAAGTAGTGGTTGTGTAATTTCACTTGTTAACCCTGTAATTCCTGTTGCTATCACTTTTACCTGATAATTTCCTTCAGCGTAAATATGTGTTAAACTTTTTCCCTGTTTTACAGTTACTGGATCTGATTGACTATCTCCTAAAGTTATACTGTAAGAAACAGCTCCTTCACTGTTTGGTGTAATTGTTACTAACCCCGTATTGTCTGCGGTTATATTTAAAAGTACTTTTAAATTTGTTGGAGCTACTGCTGAATCAACAAAATCAGTACTACCGAAATCTTCTTCATTACAACTCCAAACGGCTGTGATAAGAAGCATAACGGCTATTATATATTTAAATGCTTTCATATTTATTTGATTTTTTAATATTTAATATCCTTCATTTTGAGTAATCCCAGAAATATCAATTTCTCTTTGAGGAATTGGAAACAACCCTTTTGTGGCTGTACTATAAGCGCTGCCTAAAACTGAAGCTGCTTGTCCGGTTCTTACTAAATCGAAAAAACGATCACCTTCCATACCTAATTCTAATCTTCTTTCATCCCAAACAGCTTCCACTGTTGCTGTCACTCTGTGGTCTTCATCTCCAAAAGCTCTATCTCTTACTTTATTTAAGTATGTTTGTGCTTTTCCTTGATTCACTGAAGTTGCTCTTAAATTTGCTTCTGCAGCCATTAACAACACGTCTGCATAGCGAATAATACGTTGGTTGTTTTCATAATTTAATTCTGGTTGACCACTTGTTTGTCCTTTTCTTGGTAAATACTTTTTATTATATAAACCGGTATTTTTAAAAGGAGCAATATCAAATGTTACATTAAGACTTGGGTTATTGGCTGCATAAGCTGCAACATCAAAACAAGTAGCGTCTTTTCTTTGGTCGCCATCTTCATAAGCTGCTGCTAAATCTTGTGTTGGTAAATTTGTACTCCATCCTGAATTATAAGGCATATCTGCAGTACCATTAAAACTTCTTATACCACATTGTTGTACAGCGTAATTTCCTTGACCTCTTGTTTGACCACCCCAGTTATAATATGGTTGTCCATTAGAATATTGTACTTCATAAACCGATTCTGAACCATTTTCACCTTCAAATAAGAAAATATCATCATAATTTGTTACTAAAGTAAATGGACCATTTACTACGTTTTCAAGCATAGCTGCGGCTAAATCAAATTTTTCTTGATACAAATAAACTTTTCCTAATAATGCTTGAGCGGCATATTTTGTAATACGTCCCTTTTGACCTTGACTTGTTGGCAATACATTAATAGCCTCTTTTAAATCGATTTCAATTTGAGCATAAACGTCAGCTTGAGGAGATCTTTGTAAGGTTCCAAAATCAGAGATACCTAATTTACCATTTGTAAACAACACTACGTCACCAAACATTCTGGTTAAATTATAATAGTAATAAGCTCTTAAAAACTTAATTTCTCCATAAAGTGCTTCTTTACCATCAAATGTGATTGTTTCACCCAAAAGATTAGCGTCTTTGTATTTTATCAGATAATTAGTTCTGTTAACACCTTCATAAGCCGATTTCCATAGATCTTCTAAAGTACTATTATTGGCTAAAAGTTTATAATCATAATCGTCGATATTTTGCAACGTAAGCACATCTGAAGCATTTTCACCTCCTGCTACGGCATTATCTGATGCAATATCACCAATAACCATTATTCCGTTCAACCATTGTGTTGGCGTATAACAACTTACAGCCATTGTTTGATAATCAGAAGCTGTTCTAAGATAATCCAATTCAGTCACGGCGTACTCATCATGCGGATCGAAATCAACAACGTCTGAACAACCAATAAAGATTGAAAGTATGATGATTAATCCAATACTATTTTTTATATTTTTCATACTAATATGTTTTTTGGATGTTAAAATTTAAGGTCTAAACCAATTAAAAATGTTCTTGCTTGTGGATAAGCACCTCTGTCTATACCTGAGTCTAAAATACCTCCTGAAATTTCTGGATCATATCCTGAATATTCGGTAAGGGTTAACAAGTTTTTAGCTTGTGCATATACTCTTACTTTACTAAATATGTTGTTGGCTTTTTCAGGTAATGTATAACCTAAAATCAAACTTTTAATTTTAATAAAGCTACCATCTTCTACATATCTATCTGATGGTCTAATATTACTATTTGTATCTGCAAATGTGTAACGTGGACTTTTAGCGTCATTCGTAGTTCCTTCTCCTGTCCATCTACTTAAAATACTTCTATCTTTGTTCGTATATTGTGCATTACGTTCGTAAGCTCTAAAAACATCATTCCCTACAGATGCATAAGTAAACATGCTCAAGTCGAAGTTTTTATATTCAAAACCTAAATTCCAACCTATTGTAAAAGCGGCAAATGGGTCTCCAATTTTTGTTTTGTCATTATCATCAATAACACCATCTTTATTAGTATCAACAAAACGAATATCGCCTGGTTGCGCTCCTGTTTGTGTTGCGTGATCATCAATTTCACCTTGATTTTGAAATA
>JAGPIQ010000182.1 GCA_018054895.1 Lutibacter sp.
TTATTGCTGCTATAAATCCAACAACAAAATACAAACTGCTGACGCCACTCCATAAAATTGACAGTAAATAACTTGGGATACAAGCCACATTCAAATAGATAAAAAACAACTTTTTATACTTTTCAGAAATTACAATTTGTTGCTTTTCCAAAACAAAAAACAGCAAACCAAAAAGGGCAAAAACAAAAAAACCGTTGTATAAAAAATGTAAATAAAAATAGACAGTGTTATAATATAAATTCGACTTTCCGTGGACTATAATTACATATACTAAAAACCAAGTAGCCAGACTTGAAATTAAGTAATAATAAATTCCAAACCGTACAAATTTAGTTGAAGTATTACTTTTATTAATATCCGATAATAATTTGAAAGACAAAAAGTAAGACGATATTCCGAATATTACCAGTAAAGCTATAGAAAAAGCTTTATAGCCTAAAATAGGAAAGCTAAAAAGCATTAAAAAAACACTTAAAATAGTAATTATTAAAGACGTTTTATAGATTCGATTATTCCATTTTTCAGTTGGAACAAACGCATAAAAAATAGCACCAATAGTTGCAAAATATCCCCACCCTAAAAATGCCACATGTGAATGTCCTTGCAACAAATTTTTATGTTCAAACAATTGAATTGGAAACACCATTTGGTAGCGCATTAATAATCCTACCAAAGCAGAAAGTATAAACAACAAAAGACTAACGGAAAAAATATGTTTCTTAATAAATTGTAACTGCATAAAAAAGTTGTTTTTGCAAATTAACTGGATTTATTCTAAATAATAAATCTTTATCAAAAAAAAACGACTCCAAAATTGAAATCGTTTTTAAAATTTGTAACCAATTTGTTTACTTTGAAAACGTATAAGAAACTCCTAACATAACCATATCGGTAGTCATTTCGTAACCTACTTTTGTTCCAGGTATGGCTCCATAAGGATTTGAAGCACTTGCCAGCATTGGATTTAACATTGTTCCTTCTGTTTTTCCATCACTAGCACCATGGTGATACATTCCATTTAGCATTAAATTAGTTGTTAATGGGTAGCTAAAACCAATTTGCATGGCATGTTTAATAACTGCCGTTGCAGGAATTGAGAAAAACACCAACTCGTCATCAATTGGATTGCTACTGTACGTATAACCAAGTCTAATTGGTAATTTTTCAATTCCTTTATATTGAATACCAGCAGATAAAATTTGAACGTTTTTCCATCCAAAACCTTGCACTGAACCCGTTTGAGTCCAACCTTTAGCTTCAAATCCAGGTGTATTTTCATAATCTACTTGTCTAAAATCTAAAGCTAAATCAACTAAATCTGTTGAATACCCTAAACCGAACGATAAAATTGCTGGATAATCCATTGCAAAGGTAATATCTGGAGCAGCAGATCCATCTAAATAAGTATTGCTAAATTCGAAATTTTTAAATGTTTGTACTGTTTTATAAGAAGCTCCTAATTTTATTCCCCCAGGAGAATTATAAAAGACACCAAACTGCGCTCCATAACCAATGGCTGTAGCTTTATCACTAACCGGATATCCTAACGTTTGACTAGGAGATGATAATGGATTTGGCGCTAACTCTAACGCTGCATAATTAAGAGTTGGTTGTACACCAATTGAAAAATTATCGGTTATTTCATAAGCCCAAGCTGCACCAACTTGTAATAACATATAATCAGATTCTACATGACCAAAACCCATAGCTTGTTGCGGGTAATTAATTGGATTAGAATTTATTGTAGGATTAAAATTAGCACTCATAGGGTTATTTGCTTCCTCAGGAAAAGTTACTCCAAAACCACTAATTCCAAAAGCTGAAACTCCGAAAGTATGTTTACTATTTTCGTTTCCCCAAACCATGGCCAATGCTGGCATAGGCGATACTCCTCTATCGTCTTTAGTTACTCCTGAAACCGCAGGAGCTCCAGAACCTAACATTCCCGCCGGTAGGCTTGAACTTAATTCAGGAGACGAAAAAAATGCACCAATATCAAAATTAATAGTTTTGTTATTGAATGCTGAAATTGAAGCAGGATTCCATTGTAATGCTCCGCTAATATCAATAGGCTGTGCTGTAGAAGCTCCTCCCATAGACATGTTTACCGAGCCAACTCCTTGCATAATATGACCTGCTTGAGCAAATATAGTTGATGAAACTAATAGGACTAAAAGTCTGAATAATTTTTTCATAATGATTGATTGATAGTTGATATTAATAATTTTAAACAACATGAAATACGTGTATTTCTGATGTACTTCTATAAAAGTACCCTCTTGAACAGTCAAACTTACTGATAATTATCATCTAAAATAAATAGTTTGGTAACAATTATTACATTTTACGAATATTGAAATACCTTCATTAAAAAATTAATAATTACATTAAAAACAATAAATTTGAATTTTAAAATACAATTATGAAATTTGACCAAATTATTCAATTACTAAGTTTTACTATTCCATCCATAATTACAGGTGCAGTTGCCTATTATTTTTTTCTAACATATACTAAAAGTGAAGAAAAAAAATTAAGGTTAGCGATGTTAAAATCGAATCAAAAACAAGCTTTACCTTTAAAATTACAAGCGTACGAACGAATGACTTTATTTTTAGAGCGTATAAATCCTTCGAGCTTAATAATTAGAGTAAATTCTGTAAATAATGATAAAAACGCATATAGCGCAAGTCTTATCAATAGTATTGAGCAAGAATTTGAACATAATTTAGCACAACAAATTTATATTTCTGAAAAATGCTGGAGTGTTATTGTAGCATCTAAAAATGCAACTATTCATATTATTAAAAAAATTACGGAAGATACTGAAATTTCTACGGCACAAGAATTACGTGAAAGTATTTTAAAAATAATTCTAAACAACTCATCACCTTCAACAGCTGCTTTAAGTTTTTTAAAAGACGAAGTGAGTAGTATTATTTAGATTATATTCATAAAAAAAGAGACACGTCTTTCAGGAACGCATCTCTTTTTCACTATAGATAAACAATATTGTATTAGTTAAAATATATTTTTGATGCTCCTATAGGAGCTTTAACTGAAGCAATTTCTAACTTAGTTCCTAAATTAAAAATGGACATTGTACTTTGAACAGTAAATTCATAATTTAAAACATACAAATTTTCATTATTAACTTCCAATCCATAAATAATTCCAAATGCTGTATTAACAAATTCTGAAGTGGGCAAAACAGTTGCTGAATCATCCATTTTGTAAATCTTACTTCCTAAGTTATAATAGATATCACTACCGTCATAAGCTAATAAAGTTGGGTATTGATTTGCTCCAAAAATTATTTTTGATGCTACGCTATTTGTAGTTGTATTAATTTTTGTAATTGATACAGGTGTTTTTTCTTTTGCACTCCAATCATCATTATATGATAAGGTAATTCCCTCACATAAAACAACCAAATTACCTGAATTATCAAAAAACAATTCATCTGGAGTATCATTTACAGTTATTTCAGTTTTAGCTTCTGTAGCAATATCTATTACAGTAATAACATTATTAGTAGAATTACCACCCTTATGTGAAACATATAATTTACCGTTTTTTTCAATAATTCGTTCAACACCAATTGAAACTGGTATTGTACTTATAACAATTAAAGTATTTAAATCAACAACCGCAATATAATCATCATCAACATCAGCTCCGTAAGATCCTTCTCCCCAATTTGTTACATACCCTTTATTACCAACAACGGTCATATATCTTGGCTTTTTTAAACCTTCGGTAATAGTTCCAATATATTCAAAAGTATAACGATCCACCACAGTTACTGTATTTTGGTTATCAACCATAATATAAGCATTTTTTGTATCGAACGCCATTGATTGCAAATATTGACCTAAATCTTTTTTAATCACATAAGAAGATTTTTCACTTTTAACTTTCAAGGAATCGTTAGAAACATAATAAATAGATCCTGCTTCACCAGAAACTAAAATTCCATTATCATAAACACCTTTTGGCATAGTAATAGAATCGTCACTTTCACATGAAGTAACCGCAAATACTAATATACTTAGTATTAAAAAATTAGTAATTAATTTATTGATTTTCATTATTTTAGTTATTTAAAATTTATAATTAATATTTATATTCATATTTCTATTAGGCATAGGTCTTCCATAAAATACTTGATATATTTCATTAAATACATTATTTACTTTTATTCCTATTCCTAATGTTTTTTCTTTTTGTTGAATTAAAGTGTACGTTACACCAACATTTCCCACGTTAAAATAAG
>JAGPIQ010000068.1 GCA_018054895.1 Lutibacter sp.
CAGAAGTACAAAGTTGGTTTGATGCGAATAACCCTGACTGGATTGTAAATAACTTTGTAAATAAAATTACCAATGATGATAACTCCGAAATAGCGATTAATAGCTTAAATCTTACAAAATTATATGTACTAACTACAAGTAGTTCAGCATCAGCAAGTGAATTAATTATAAATGGTTTAAAACCGTATATAAACGTAGTTACAATTGGTACAAAAACTTCTGGAAAATACACAGGATCCATTACTTTGTATGATTCTGATACTTTTGGAAGATCTGGTGCAAATTTAAACAAAAATCATACATGGGCAATTCAACCAATTGTTTTAGAGACTGTTAATAAATTAGGAGAAAATGATAAAGATGGTTTTGATCCTACAACAGAAGTAATTGAGTATGTTTCACAAATGACAGAATTAGGAGATGTAACTGAACCCTTTTTTGCGGAAGCTATTAAACAAATTACAGGAGTTAGTGGTAAGTCAACAATTTCTAATAGAAAACCAGCTGTATTTGTAAAAGATTTTGAAAAATATACAGGTGTTTCAAAATATGAAACAGGTTTAAGAATTGAAAAAGAATTACCAAAAGGGTTTTTGAATAGAAACTAGAAGTTTGAATCCTTTTAAAAATTATAATATCTTTGAACCGTCCAAATTGGGCGGTTTTTTTATTTTTTTAATATGAAGTATAGAATTTTAACAAAAGAACAATTAGTAGAATTACACGAAGAATTTTCAAAATTTTTGGCAAGTCAACAAATTGATGCAGGAGAATGGACGAAAATTAAACAAGAAAAACCAGCAGTTGCCGATGAGGAAATTGCTATTTTTAGCGATTTAGTTTGGGAAGGTGTGTTGACAAAGCTTGCTTTTTTGGATCATATTTCAGAGCATCATATAAACCTGTTTAAATGTGATGAAACAACTATTTCTCGATTATTTATAAAACTAAATGACACTTCAAAAAGTTTTTTGAATAATGAAAATTTTGATTGGTTTATAAACAATCCTTTACATGAATCTATTGAATATTTTAGAGCAACTAAAAATTACGATGGTGAAAAAAATACAGAATTATTTAAATTAATTGAAATGGGAAGCGTTATTTCAAAGGGCGATTTGTATAATGCTATCAATCAACTAACTGACTAACAATTTTAGCAACGCCTGTTGAAGCTTTTTCAGCTAAAATGGTCATGTTTTCAAACTGGTTTTTTTGAATGGCTGGTTTGGGGTCAATAAAATAAATAGGCGTATTTCTACTTACATAATTTACCAAATTTGCCGCTGGATATACTTGCATTGAAGTTCCAATAATTAGTAAAATATAGGCTTTTGAAGTAATTTCAACAGCTAAATCTAACATTGGTACTTCTTCGCCAAACCAAACAATATGTGGTCGTAATTGCGATTTTAATTCACAAATATCACCCATTTTTATATCAGTAGTACAATTGTAAATTAAAGTATCATTTACGGAACTTCGTGATTTTAACAATTCTCCGTGTAAATGAATTACGTTGGTGCTTCCAGCTCTTTCATGTAAATCATCTACATTTTGCGTAATTATGGAAACGTTGAATTTTTTTTCTAAAAGTGCAAGTGATGTATGGGCTAGGTTAGGAGTAACCTCTTTTAATTGTGCACGGCGTTTATTGTAAAAATCTAACACCAATGGTGGATTTAGTTCCCAGCCTTCTGGTGTTGCAACTTCTAGAACATTATGTCCTTCCCATAAGCCATCAGCGTCTCTAAATGTTTGAATTCCACTTTCTGCACTAATTCCTGCACCTGTAAGTACTACAATATTTTTCATTTTATTTCTTTTTTCAAAAGTACAGTTTTATAACTATAATTTAAATTTAATGGACATCTTATAAAAAATAACGAAATGTATTTTACGGATTATTTAAGGATAAAATACGTACATGATTTATCAAAATTAAACTTTAGGTTTAAATTTGGAAAGTTAAAATATAGTAGCTATCTTTACTTTTGCATTATTAATATATTGCTAATTAACTGATATGTTTCAATTTAAATTAAAACAGCATAATTTTTATAAAGAACTAAATAACTTGTTATTTAGTTTAGTTTTTTATTTTGTTATGTTCCGAAAAAGCAAGATTATCTTCCTGAATTAATCAGGCATAACGGGTGTGCCTGAATATCTCCTTTACATTATTTCTTATATAAGTTGTTCAATTTAAACATGTTGAATGCCTTAGCTCGTGTTTTATAGAATGTATTTATTTGGAGTTTTAGTGATGTTTTTTATAAAATTTAAATAATTATATCATGGCAGTATTAAAGAAAAAGCAAACAAAAGAGGAATTAAAAGAAAAAAAACAAGCAAAGGTTATACAGAAATTAGAAGATAAAAAAATGAAGAAACGTAAATCTAGATAATATAATTGACTTTATTAAAAGGCTTTAAATGTAAAAATTTAAAGCCTTTTTTTATTATAGTATAGTTTCTTAAAAAACGAATATTTTAAATGTAAATTAATAATGCTTAATTCCTTTTTAAGAATACACAACCCACTGTAGCTAATAAAATCGACACAGTAATGTGAAATTAAAAAAGAAGAAAATGAGTAACTTATTTAAAAACTTCAACTAAAACTGTATTTTTGGCTAATATATTTTTTTAAATGATAGACCAACAATACATTACATACTTAGAACAATTTGTAACCGAAAAAAGAAGAAATTTATTTGAACAAGTTTTAGAAAACAGAACCAATCATTTTACCATTGCTGTTGAAGATATTTTTTAACCACATAATGCCAGTGCATTGGTAAGAAGTTGTGATGTTTTTGGAGTGCAAGAAATGCATATAATTGAAAACGAATACCAATTTTATGCTTCACGAATGGTGGCGAAAGGTGCTCAAAAATGGATAGATTTTAATATGTATAATCAGCAACATACCAATAATACGGTAGCTTGTATTGAAGATTTAAAATCAAAAGGTTACAAAATTATTGCCACTACGCCACATAATGAATCGTGTATTTTACAAGATTTTGATGTTTCGCAAAAGTCAGCTTTCTTTTTTGGTGTAGAAAAATCTGGTTTATCTAGTGATGTTAAGGAAAATGCCGATGGATATTTAAAAATACCCATGGTTGGTTTTACCGAAAGTTTGAATATATCTGTAGCGGCTGCAATAATTCTTCAAAATGTAACAGAACGCTTACGAAATTCCGAAGTGAAATGGCAATTATCCGAAACTGAAAAACAGTTGAAATATTTAAATTGGTTGGAAAAATCCATTAAAAACTTCAAAAGTAAAAAAGAACAATATTTAGAAAATAAGTCTATTTAATTACTATTTTTTCAATAAAAGCCGTTGATTCACAATTGTTTAAAGTAATTGTAATATTTTCTAAATCATCATTACCTGTAATGGTATATTGCGTACATGAATCTATTTTTACTTTATCCCACATAGCTGCGTTTCCGTTTTTTAATACAGAAGCAATAGTGCTCGAATCAATTTCTTTTGTTTGAATTAAGGCAGAAACTTCATCAGAATAACTCATTGTTTTAGTACTGATATTTTTTAGTAAACGGGAATTTGGACCATAATTAAATTCTGTTCCCTTTTTATCCCAAATAAAAATTACAATAATAAGTCCTACCGTTAATCCTCCTAAAAAAAAGGGCAATCGTTGTTTAAATGTCATTTTATAAAAAAAGTAAATTAATATCTCTGTATGGCAAATTAAACCAATCAGCCACTGTTTTATTGGTTAAAATTCCGTGGTAAAAGTACATTCCTTTTTGCAAACTTTTGTCAAATCTGGAAGCATTTTCAAAACCACCTTCTTCGGCAATTTTCATTAAGTAAGGTGTAAATATGTTACTTATTGTAACTGAGGCAGTTCTGGAATAACGCGAAGGAATATTTGGCACACAGTAATGAATAACACCGTGTTTTGTAAATGTAGGGTTTTTATGTGTAGTAACTTCTGAAGTTTCAAAACAGCCACCTCTATCAATACTTACGTCCACAATAACCGAACCTTCTTTCATACGTTCTACCATAGCTTCGGTTACCAAAATAGGAGAACGTGTATCTCCACGAACAGCGCCAATAGCAATGTCGCAACGCATTAAAGCTTTTTGTAATGTTTTGGGTTGAATGGTTGAAGTATAAATTAACTGCCCTAAATTACGCTGTAAACAACGTAGTTTTGTAATGGAATTGTCAAAAACTTTCACGCTTGCACCTAAACCAATAGCGGATCTGGCAGCAAATTCAGCAACGGTTCCGGCTCCTAAAATAACAACTTCACTTGGTGCAACTCCTCCAATATTTCCTAATAACAAGCCATTTCCACCGTTGTCATTACTCATTATTTCACCAGCAATTAAAATGGAGGCTGTTCCAGCAATTTCACTCAATGATTTTACAACCGAGTAATTTCCATGCTCGTCTTGTATATAATCAAAAGCAATGGCTGTAATTCGCTTACTGGCTAATGCTTCAAAATATTTTTTTGTTTGCGTTTTTAATTGCAATGCGGAAAATAAAATACTTTGTGGGTTTATATATTCTATTTCTTCTAAGGACGGTGGTTCTACTTTTAAAATAATATGGCAACCAAAAGCTTCTTTTACATCATAAGAAATTTTTGCGCCAGCTTCAGAATATTCGCTATCAGTAAATTTTGCACCATCACCAGCTCCAGTTTCTATAACAAATTTATGCCCTTGCGCGGTTAAAGCACTTATAGCATCAGGCGTTAAACACACTCTTTTTTCTTGATAGTGTGTTTCTTTTGGAATCCCAATAACCAATGAACCTTTTTGCCTGGCAATTTCCAATCGTTCCTCTAAAGGAATTAATTCAAATTTAGAAAATGGTGAAGAAATGCTTTTACCCATTATTTATTAATTCTATCGTTCGTAAATTATTTGTAGCAGAAGTAATGTTAATACTTACAGATTTTAAAGGTACTAAATTTTCTATTTTATTTGGCCATTCAATTAAACACCAATTTTTGCTGTAAAAATATTCTTCAATTCCCATATCCATAGCTTCTTCTTCTTTGTTAATTCGGTAAAAATCAAAGTGATATATTTTGCTACCTAAAGTAGATTGATATTCATTCACCAATGAAAAAGTAGGGGAGCTAACCGTATCTGTTACACCTAACTGCTTTACAATTTCCTTAATAAGTGTGGTTTTTCCCACTCCCATTTCGCCATTAAATAATAGTATTTTTGAAGTTGCGTTTGCAATAACTTCTTTAGCGACTTCCGAAATTTCCTTTAAAGTGTAATTTTTTACCATAAATTTTGATGTTGTTTAATGGTTTATTTGTTTAAAAGTGTAATAGTAAAATAAGAATAAATAGGCTTCGACTCCGCTCAGCCACCATAATTTATAAAATTAGCATTTCAACTTTTAAACAAATAAACAATTCAACTTTATTTAGGTACAAATATAGCACAAGGAATTATCATTTCCTCTAAAGAAATTCCACCATGTTGATAGGTGTTTTTATAATAACTTACAAAATGATTGTAATTATTTGGGTATGCAAAAAAGAAATCTTCTTTCGCAAAAATAAAACTACTGGTCATATTTAATGAAGGAAGCATAATATCTTTTGGATTTTTCACAGCATACACTTCTTTGTCTTCATACGTTAAACTTCTACCTGTTTTATAACGAAGATTGTCACTTATGTTTTTATCACCAATTACTTTTGAAGGAACTTTGGAATTGATGGTTCCGTGATCGGTAGTAATAATTAATTTCATCCCCAATTTTTGAGCTTTTTGAATAGCTTCAAGCAACGGAGAATTCATAAACCAACTGTTAGAAAGTGATCGGTACGCCTTGTCATCACTGGCTAATTCCTTAATAACTTCCATTTCTGTTTTAGAGTGTGAAAGCATATCAACAAAATTGTAAACCAATACCGTTAAGTCATTTTCTTTATTAGCATTAAAATTTTCGACTAAGTTTTTCCCGTTTTTTATACTAGTTATTTTATGATATCCAACTTTTATGTCCGAACGTAAACGTTTTAATTGTTCTTGTAAAAACTCTTCTTCATATAAATTTTTTCCACCTTCATCTACATCATTTTTCCAATAATTTGGGTATTTTTGTTCCATTTCCAAAGGCATTAAACCTGAAAAAATAGCATTACGAGCGTATTGTGTAGCGGTTGGTAAAATACTGAAATAAGGAATTTCATCTACCTTTTTAAAATATTTATTAATAGTTGATTCAATAATCCGAAATTGATCGTAGCGTAAATTATCAATTACCACTAAAAGTGTTCCATTTGATTTTGAAACTTCAGGTAAAATAATTTTTTTAAACAACGTATGTGATAAAATAGGCGCATCTTCATCTCCATGAATCCAATCCGCATAGTTAGATTTTATAAATTTAAAAAATAATGAATTGGCCTCCTTTTTTTGACTTTCTAAAATTTCTACCATGGCAGAATCATTAATATTTTCCAATTCTAATTCCCAATAAATCAGATTTTTATAAATATCAATCCACTCTTCAAGCGAATTTACATTCATTAAATCCATCGCTATTTTCCGAAATTCTTGCTGATAATTGGATGTGGTTTTTTGTGAAATTAAGCGCGAATGGTCTAAATTCTTTTTTAAACTTAGTAATATTTGATTCGGATTTACAGGTTTAATTAAGTAGTCTGCAATTTTATTACCGATGGCATCTTCCATTATATATTCTTCTTCACTTTTGGTAATCATAACAATAGGAAGGTTGGAGTGCTTGTTTTTAATTTTAGTCAACGTTTCTAAACCACTTAAGCCAGGCATATTTTCATCTAAAAAAACAATATCAAAATTTTCTTCATCACATAAATCAATGGCATCGGCACCATTGGTACATTTTGTAACCGCATATCCTTTTTTCTCTAAAAAAAGAATGTGAGGTTTCAATAAATCTATTTCATCATCTACCCATAAAATTTTTATATCACTCATAGTTACTATATTTGTATTTTTATTTAAACTCTTACTTGTGGTGACTGAAAAACAAACCAACAAACTTAAAATATTAAACGACCCAATATACGGCTTTATTACAATTCCGAATGCTTTAATTTATGATTTGATAGAACATCCTTATTTTCAAAGATTAAGGAGGGTTTCGCAAATGGGTTTATCGTATTTGGTATATCCAGGTGCACATCATACGCGCTTTCATCATGCCATAGGTTGCATGTATTTAATGCAAAATGCAGTTCGGATTCTTCGTTTTAAAGGCGTAAAAATTTCTGAAGAAGAAGAAAATGCAGTATATATTGCTATTTTATTGCATGATATTGGTCATGGTCCTTTTTCACATGCTTTGGAAAGTAGTATTGTAACGGGCGTTTCACATGAAAGTATCTCCTTAAAATTTATGGAGGCTTTAAATGTGGAGTTTGAAGGTAAATTAACGTTGGCAATTACTATTTTTAAAGGAAAATATCACCGTGAATTTTTACACCAATTAATAGCTAGTCAGTTAGATATGGACAGGTTAGACTATTTAAAAAGAGATAGTTTTTATACAGGTGTAGCTGAAGGAAATATAAATTCAGAACGCATTATTACCATGTTAAATGTAAAGGACGATATGTTAATGGTGGAAGAAAAAGGAATTTATTCTGTTGAAAAATTTATTGTAGCACGTAGATTAATGTATTGGCAAGCCTATTTGCATAAAGCTGGTATGGTTGCAGAAAAATTATTGGAAAAAATACTGATGCGTGCAAAAGAATTATCGTTGAATGGAGTTGAATTGCATGCAAGCAAAGCGTTCTCTTATTTTTTGAAGAATCAAATAAATGAAGATAATTTCACCAAAGAAACTTTAAAAACTTTTGCAAGGTTGGATGATTATGATGTTTTCTCATCAATAAAAGATTGGATTTCGCATGATGATTATATTTTATCAACGCTTTGTGAAAATTTAATTAATAGAAAATTACCAAAAGTAAAACTACAAAGTGAACCTTTTTCAGCTGATAAAATTGAAGCATATAAGGAAGATTTAAAGCGAAAATTAAATTTAAAATCAACTGAAATTCAGTATTTTGTGTACAGCGGAGAGATTTCTAACCAAGCCTATGATGCCACAAAAAACAATATTCAAATTTTATATAAAAACGGAACTGTAAAGGACATAACTCAAGCATCAGATCATTTTAATATTCAGGCTTTATCAAAACCTGTGTATAAGTACTATTTCTGTTATCCAAAGAAATAGGTAGAGTTCAACTTTTTTTATACTTTTGTCGTAATGAAATTTAAAGCAACGCAAATAGCAGAAATTTTAGGAGGTGAAATTGAGGGTGATGGTAATGTAGAAGTTTTTAAACTTTCTAAAATTGAAGAAGGAGAGGCAGGATCGTTAACGTTTCTATCAAATCCAAAATATACGCAGTACATTTATGATACAAAGGCTTCAGTAGCCATTGTAAATAAGTCGTTTATTGCCGAGAAAAAAACACAAACTACCTTAATTAAGGTAGATGATGCCTATAAAGCATTTTCAAAATTATTAGAGTTTTACAATCAGGTAAAATTAAATAAGGTAGGAATTGAAGCTCAAACCTATATAAGTGATTCTGCCAAAATTGGTGAAAATATATATTTAGGAGCCTTTTCTTATGTAGGTGATAATGTAAAAATAGGTAATAATGTGAAAATATTTCCCAATTCATCTATTGGAGACAATACTGAAATTGGTAATAATACCATCATTTTTGCTGGAGTTAGAATTTATTCAGAAACAATTATAGGTGAAGGATGTACTATACATGCAGGTGCTATTTTAGGATCTGATGGATTTGGATTTGTACCAGATGAAAATGGTGTTTACAGTAAAATTCCACAAATAGGAAATGTAATAATTGAAGATAATGTTGATATTGGAGCAGGAACAACTATTGATCGAGCAACAATGGGCTCTACAATTATTAGAAAAGGAGTGAAGCTAGACAACCAAATTCAAATAGCACACAATGTTGAAATAGGTTCGAATACCGTAATTGCAGCGCAAACAGGTATTGCAGGTTCTACTAAAATTGGAGAAAACTGTATGATTGGTGGGCAAGTTGGTATTGTGGGACATATTTCTATAGGTAATTTTGTTAAAATTCAAGCGCAAACGGGTATTAGTAGAAATGTAAAAGATCATGAAGTGTTACAAGGAACTCCCGCTATAGGTTATAATGATTTTAATAAATCATATGTTCATTTTAAAAATTTACCATCTTTGGTAACAGCAATACAGTCATTAGAAAAAGAAGTTAAAGCTTTAAAAGAAGAAGAATAATGTGTAATAAACAAAAAACTATTAAAAATGAGGTAACACTTTCAGGTGTAGGATTACATACTGGAAACAAAGTTACTATGACTTTTAAACCTGCGCCTATCAACACAGGATATGCTTTTGTTAGGATTGATTTAGAGGGTTCGCCAATTATTGAAGCAAGTGCAGAATATGTAAATAATACCCAACGTGGTACAAATTTAGAGAAAAAAGGAGTGTTTGTAAATACTTCAGAGCATGTTTTAGCAGCAGCAGTGGCTTTAGGCATAGATAATATGTTTATTGAATTAAATGCGCCAGAACCACCAATTATGGATGGTTCATCAAAACATTTTGTGGAAGCTCTAGAGAAAGCTGAAATAGAGGTTCAAAATGCGGAGCGTGATATATATGTGGTAAAAGAAGTTATTTCATATAGAGATGAAGAAACAGGAAGCGAAATAATTTTAATGCCTTGTGATGATTACAAAATAACAACTATGGTTGATTTTGGCACAAAAGTTTTAGGAACTCAAAATGCAACATTAGATAGTTTAAAAGATTTTAAAGCAGAAATTGCAGATGCCAGAACATTCAGTTTTTTACATGAACTTGAAATGTTGTTGGATAATAATTTAATAAAAGGAGGAGATTTAAATAATGCCATTGTATATGTAGATAAAGAAATTTCAGAAACTACAATGTCAAAATTAAAATCAGTTTTTAATAAAGAAACTTTAAATGTTAAGCCAAACGGAATATTAGACAACTTAACATTACGTTGGGCGAATGAGGCTGCGCGTCATAAACTATTAGATGTAATTGGAGATTTAGCTTTGGTAGGAACACGTATTAGAGGTAAAGTTATTGCTAATAAGCCAGGCCATTTGGTAAATACTATTTTCGCTAAAAAATTGCAAAAAATAATTAAAAACGAAAAAAGGAACAATGTTCCAACATACGATTTAAACCAACCTCCATTAATGGATATTCATAAAATTATGAGTATTCTTCCGCACAGACCACCATTTTTATTAATTGATAGAATTTTAGAACTTTCACCTACTCACGTTGTTGGAATGAAAAATGTAACAATGAATGAAGGTTATTTTATTGGACATTTTCCAGGTTCACCAGTAATGCCCGGAGTTTTACAAGTTGAAGCAATGGCACAGTGTGGTGGAGTTTTAGTATTAAGTTCAGTACCTGATCCAGAAAATTACTTAACTTATTTTATGAAAATGGATAAGGTAAAGTTCAAACAAAAAGTATTACCAGGTGATACGCTAATATTTAAAGCAGAATTAATAACGCCAATCAGACGTGGAATTTGTCATATGTACTCATGTGGTTATGCCAATGGGAAAATGGTTGTGGAAGCAGAATTAATGGCGCAAATTGCAAGAAAAACAGAATAGGATGAATCAACCATTAGCATACATACACCCAGGGGCAAAAATAGCTACAAATGTTGTAGTTGAACCGTTTACTATAATACATAATAATGTTCATATAGGATCTGGAACTTGGATCGGCTCTAACGTAACTATTATGGAAGGTGCACGAATAGGAAAAAATTGTAGAATTTTTCCGGGAGCAGTAATTTCAGCAATTCCTCAAGATTTAAAATTTGATGGTGAAGATTCTTTAGCAATTATTGGCGATAATACTACTATTAGAGAATGTGTTACCGTAAATAGAGGTACAAAAGCCTTAGGGAAAACGCAAATTGGAGATAATTGTTTAATTATGGCTACATCACACATTGCACATGATTGTGTAGTTGGTGATAATTGTATTTTAGCAAATGGATCTGTAATTGCAGGACACGTAACAGTGGGTGATTATGCTATTTTAAGTGGTTTGGTTGCTGTACACCAATTTATTCATATTGGTGAACACGCCATGGTGTCTGGAGGATCTTTGGTTCGTAAAGATGTTCCTCCTTATACAAAAGCAGGGAAGGAGCCTATTTCTTATATTGGAATAAATTCAATAGGGTTACGTAGACGTGGTTTTGACACAGATAAAATTCGTGAAATTCAAAATATATATAGAATTTTATATCAAAAAAATTACAATAATAGTCAAGCTTTAGAAATTATTGAAGCTGAAATGGAAGCAACAAAAGAACGAGATCAAATAATTCTTTTCATAAAAAATTCACAACGTGGAATTATGAAAGGATATACAGGAAGTTAATAAATATATAATAAAATTAAAGTAGCTTAGCTACAAACAGACACATTAATGGCAACAACATCAGATATTAGAAATGGATTATGTCTTAGATATAATAACGATATTTTTAAAGTAATTGAATTTTTACATGTAAAACCAGGAAAAGGACCTGCTTTTGTTCGTACAAAAATGAAAAGTTTATCATCAGGAAAAGTGTTGGAGAATACATTTCCAGCAGGTAGAAAAATTGAAGATATTAGAGTAGAAACTAGAAAATATCAGTTTTTATATCCTGAAGGAGATATCTTTCATTTTATGAATACGGACGATTACAACCAAATTACTTTAGGAAAAGAAACATTGGATGCGCCAGATTTATTGAAAGAAGGAGAAATTGTTACAGTAATTTTTAATACTGAAGATAATATGCCGTTGTCTGTAGATATGCCAGCTAGTGTTATTTTAGAAATTACAGCAACCGAGCCAGGAGTGAAAGGAAATACAGCTACAAATGCAACAAAACCTGCAACGGTAGAAACTGGAGCCACTATAAATGTACCTTTATTTATTACCGAAGGTGATAAAGTGAAAATTGATACTGCAAAAGGCGCTTATTTAGAAAGAGTTACTAAAGATTTTAATTAGTTAAAATAATTACTATGAAATTTCCTAGAAAGTACAGTTTAATTGAAATTTCGAAACTTTTAGATATTCCATTTGTGGGACCTGAAAGTTTCCCTGTTTTAGGAATGAATGAAATTCATGTGGTTGAAGAAGGAGATATTGTATTTGTAGATCATCCAAAATATTATGATAAAGCATTGCAGTCCAAAGCTTCAATTGTTCTAATTAATAAAAATGTTAGTTGTCCAGAAGGTAAAGCATTATTAATTTCAAATGATCCATTTGCAGATTTTAATAAATTGTCTACTTATTTTAATTCATTTAAAAGATCGAACAATTCAATTGCTGAAAGTGCAGTTATAGGACTAAATACTGTTGTACAACCAAATTGTTTTGTAGGAAATAATGTGGTAATTGGTGAAAATTGTTTGATTCATTCAAATGTATCTATTTATGATAATGTAGTAATTGGAAATAATGTAACTATTCACGCAGGGTCTATTTTAGGAGCAGATGCTTTTTATTATAAAAAACGCCCAAATGGATATGATAAATTAATTTCTTGTGGAAGTATTATTATTGAAGACAATGTAGATATTGGTGCTTTATGTACCATTGATAGAGGAGTTACGGGGAATACGACCATTAAAAAAGGTACAAAAATAGACAATCAAGTTCAAATTGGGCATGATACTGTTATCGGTGAAAATTGTTTAATAGCTTCTCAAACAGGAGTTGCAGGTTGTGTTATTGTTGAAAGTGATGTAACTTTATGGGGACAAGTTGGAACAAATAGCGGAATAACTATTGGAAAAGGAGCAGTTGTTTTAGGACAAACTGGAGTAACGAAATCAATTGTTGGAGGAAAAACATATTTTGGAACGCCAATTGAAGAGTCTCGAAAAAAATTAAAGGAAATTGCTGAAATCAAACAATTGTTAAGAGATCAAAAAAAATATTGAAATAGTATAAAAAAGGTTCTTTAATATTTTATATTTGTAGAAAGCAGGAAAAATTCTAAAAAATTAAAATCTATTTAAATGAGTGTATTAGTAAATAAAAATTCAAAAATTATAGTTCAAGGATTTACAGGAAGTGAAGGTACTTTTCATGCTTCACAAATGATTGAATACGGAACAAATGTTGTTGGAGGTGTTACCCCTGGAAAAGGAGGACAAACTCATTTAGATAAACCTGTTTTTAATACCGTAAAAGAAACTGTAGATAAAGTAGGTGCAGATACATCAATTATTTTTGTACCACCAGCATTTGCTGCAGATGCCATTATGGAAGCTGCTGAGGCGGGAATTAAAGTTATTATTTGTATAACTGAAGGAATTCCTGTGGCGGATATGGTGAAAGTGAAGGCATATATAGCAACTAAAGATTGTCGATTAGTAGGTCCTAATTGTCCAGGTGTAATTACGCCAGGTGAAGCAAAAGTTGGTATTATGCCAGGTTTTATTTTCAAAAAAGGGAGAGTTGGAATTGTATCTAAATCTGGTACTTTAACATATGAAGCGGCTGATCAAGTAGTGAAACAAGGGTACGGTATTACAACTGCTATTGGAATTGGAGGAGATCCAATTATTGGAACAACTACAAAAGACGCTGTTGAATTACTAATGAATGATGATGAAACAGATATTATTGTAATGATTGGTGAAATTGGAGGTCAATTGGAGGCTGATGCAGCAAAATGGGTTAAAGCAAATGGAAATAAAAAACCAGTTGTTGGCTTTATTGCAGGACAAACGGCGCCAAAAGGTAGAACAATGGGGCACGCTGGTGCAATTGTTGGTGGAGCTGATGATACAGCGCAAGCTAAAATGGCTATTTTACGAGAAAACGGAATTCACGTGGTAGATTCTCCAGCAAGTATTGGACTTAAAGTTGCTGAAATTTTAGGATAAAATTTCTAAAAATATAATTAATGAAAGCCTTCGAGTAATTGAAGGCTTTTTTTGTTACATATAGAAATTTATTTATTTTTATTTTCGTGTAAGAAAGTTGAGCTAATTTCAACTAACCATAAAACTAATAATTATGATTTTACAATTTTTGAAAAAGCACATCTCTAATATTATATTTATAATAGCTTTAGGCATGCTGCTATACTC